>NZ_JADBUE010000393.1:0-2653 GCF_020245805.1 Microcystis sp. M179S2
GAGAAAAGCCTCAACTCCAATCCCCGCTTGGGACTTACTTCGAGAAGCCCAAAATCGCTGAAACCCAGATAGATCAAGGAAAATCATAAATCGAGGTTAACCCTTTGTCCCGTAATGGTTTGAGCCTTTTTTGATGACCGAAAACGCCTAAGTCCCACTAATATTTTGCTTAAAACCCATTGCTAGTAGGGACTATAGCTACAATGATTGATTTTGATCAAGGTGAAGAATTGTAATTTTTTTTTCTCAGAAAAAATCAATTATTGAAAATGTTCTCAATAGTAGTTTCTACAATGAAGCTTTTTCGTCAAAACATCTTGGGGAATGTAAAAATATATAAAAGTATATGAAGATGTGCGGAATGTCGGATTTATCGTCGGCTACTTATAGCGTTTCTCATCAAGACGAAGTGTAAACTGATTTGGGATCGACTGCTGACGACCGACTCCCCAAAAGGAAAACTTCCTACCTCATCATTTAGGATAACTGCTATAAAAAGAGCAGAAGAGGTCATGGTTTCTAGGTTATGCTTGTTAAAGGTATCTTTCTTATCCTACACTTGTAACACCAATCTGTTTAGTATTTGGGAGAAAAAAATTACGCGGACAGGGTAGATGGGGAAGTGGACAGAAAGATTCGAGAATTTATACTAAAATCTAAGATAGCCGGTTTAATATCGTCTCTGGGATCAAAACAAAAGCTTAGAATAGATAAAATATGTGGACTTTTATTGATTTATTTGCCGGTATAGGAGGATTTAGAATCGCCTTAGAGAATCTCGGTTGTCAATGCGTTTTTTCCTCGGAAATCGATCCTCACTCCCAAAAGGTTTACTTAGCTAACTATGGTCATTTACCCGATAATCAAGACATCAGAAAATTAGAGGCAAAAACTGTCCCCGATCATGATATACTCTGTGGCGGGTTTCCCTGTCAAGCTTTTAGTATCGCCGGCAGAAAACACGGTTTTGAAGATGCACGCGGAACCTTATTTTTTGAAGTTGCCCGGATCCTACACGAAAAGAAACCGAAAGCTTTTATCTTAGAAAATGTCCAGGGTTTAGTCCACCATGATCGAGGTAAAACTTTAAAAACTATTTTAGATATATTAGAAAAGGATTTGCATTATTTTGTCCCTAGTCCCCAGATTTTAAATGCCAGATATTTTGGGGTTCCTCAAAACCGTCCCCGAATTTTTATCGTCGGTTTTCGAGAAGATTTAAATATTTACCATTTTTCCTATCCCCAACCAACCCATCAAGAAACTTGTCTCAAAGATATCCTAGAAGAAAAGGAAGTCAGCGTTAAATATTATCTCTCTAATCAGTATTTAGAAACTTTGTTTAAACACAGGGCCAGACACGAAAATAAAGGTAATGGGTTCGGTTATGAGATTATTTCTCCCGATGGTATTGCTAATGCTATTGTGGTGGGAGGTATGGGAAAAGAAAGAAATTTAGTTATCGATCAAAGACTGACTAATTTTACTCCCGTTACTCGCATTAAGGGAGAAGTAAATAAATTATTCGTCCGCAGAATGACTCCCAGAGAATGGGCAAGATTACAGGGATTTCCCGATAGTTTTCAGATTGTTGTCAGCGATGTCCAAGCTTATAAACAGTTCGGTAATTCTGTGGCTATTCCCGTGGTAAAAGCAGTGGCAAAAGAGGTGATTAAAGCTTTAGATTTATCCAGAAATTCTCAAGAAAATATCAGGATTAAAGACCTAGAGGGGAGACAATTAGAACCAGAAGTGTTGAACGTTGAGAAAAGTCAGACAAAAAATGCTATTATAGATAGAATCTAGACAACTTATTACCCTCACAATAGGGAGTTTGCCCTGATGAAGAATTTCTCAAAACTCATAAAAGAGCTTCTCAAACCACTGCCTAAAAATGACTACCCCGCTTTAGACACTTTTACATTTTTGTCCTGTTGGATTGGTTTTGCTTTAGATAAAAGCATCGTCAGTATGAGGGACTTATGCAGTCGAATGGTACTTGAAGGAATCAATGTAAATTTATCCCCATTTTCTCAGGCAAGCAAAATTATAGAAACAAGTCCGTTTGAGAAAGTCATTGTTGAATTAAATAAGCGTTTAGTTGCCAAAAAAGGAATAGAGAATGTGCGAGCTTTATTTCCCATTGACTCAACAATAATTAGCTTAACCAGTAAACTACTATGGTCGCAAGGATGGCATCAAGTAAAACTATTCTCTGGTCTTAATAGTATCACAACAGAGGTGGTCGAAATCCTCATCCATTTTGGTCAAGTTAATGACTCGAAAGAAGGAGGAAAAACGATAGAAGCAATTCCTGTAAATGGACTTGGCGTAATGGATAGAGGATTTGCTTCTAATCAAAGAATCACCGAATTATTAGAGAGTAGTGACAAGCATTTTGTCTTGAGATTGAAAAATAATATTAGCCTGGAGATGCTCGAAAATGGCAAGTGTAAACTCGGAAAAGATAAAAGACAAATAGAAGTAAGAGTAGTCGCTTTTTGCGACCTAGAAAGCTAGAAAGGGGAGCATCTCACCTTTGCAATGAGCATAAATACTTAGGGGAAAAATAGGCTTTTCGAGGGTAATTCTTGTTTTAATTCTCTATGTACGCAGTCTTTAAAAGCCTCTATTTCGTTCCAAGACACGATTA
>NZ_JADBUE010000004.1:0-14897 GCF_020245805.1 Microcystis sp. M179S2
AAAAATTTTGCCTCAAACCCTGTCTGCGTAAAGATTTCAGGAGTTTGTACCCAGTAGTTTATTAGTATTACATTGCTTTAACTCAGGCTCTGTAAGACTTTGAGCCATAGCTAGTATATTTATACGGGGGAAGTTCAGTTTGAGGATAGCAATATCAGACATTACTCCTCACCCCAAATAATAGCCGTTTGAATACGATTCATATTTTCGATAGTAGTATCAAAACTGCGCGCTTCAATACCCATTTCTGGATCAATTTTAGCGGGGTTTAAAGTGTGAAATTTGGTTTTTCTTTTTTGTCCTTTTAACATCTTTGAATCTTCTTCAGCAATATAGACTTTAACTTGATTAGCCGATAATAATTCCTCTTGTCTATAGCCTTCTTCTGCGGCAATTTGTTTCAGGTGTGGTTGATCATGGTTGAGCATAATTAATGTGTTTATTTCCTTGATAATATAATCACTATGAGTAGTGATAAAAACTTTGATACCAATGTTGATCAGTCGAGCGAAAAGTTTAGCGATACGGCGTTGATTTTCTGGATGGAGATTTAATTCAGGTTCATCTACTATCAACAAATCTCCGATTCGAGCTTCGTGTCTTAAATAAAAGCCAATGTCTAAAAGAGAACGTACAGCACTAGAGCTTTCATCCATCGATAGTCTAAGTTTTTTTCCTTTAGGAATGTAATAAAGTTCATCATTGCTAGTAATCATATATTGACCACCAATAATATCGGCAAAATCTTCTAAAATACTGGGATGATTTTCGGCGATAAAGCTATTTTTTTTGACAATTGTTTCTATTTGTCTAGTAAAATCTACATTTTTTTTGACTGGTAGCGCATAATCCTGAGAAACATTAAATAACAGTTCTCTAGGATTAAAATTGCTATTTTTACTAATTTCTTCCAGTAAACGATTACGAGCAAAATTTAACTCTTTGCGAAAAATTGCCGCTCCTGTCCTTTCTGCACTAGCAATAAATGGCCTGGGAAAAAACTGAGAGAAAATTATATCTTGGATGCTGTCGTAAATGATCTCCTCAAGAAAATGCACTGGCAGATTTATTTTTTCTGTTTCTGTTAATAATGTGATGGATAAATAAGGGTCATTTTCAGGTTTGCTAATCGAGATAATTTCCCATGTTGCTGTACTAATTTTCTTGTCATACTTATTTTGAAATTGAATATTGTCAAAATTTAATTCTATCTGAAAATCAACATTTTTAAACCTCTCCTCGTTGGCAGCAAAAACTTCAGGTATTTGTTGAACATATCTTTGACAGCCTGTAGTAAGAATACTTTCACACTGTTGAACATACTCCTGTAGATCGAGACTAATTACACCATCAGAAAGTAGTTGATCAACTTTTTCTTTGAGGCTAAATGTTGGTCCCTTTAATAGTTGTCGCCAATTGTCTAAAAAACCAAATAAAGAATATGTAGCATAAGTTTTACCTGTATTATTACCACCACAGATAATTGTGAGGTTGCCTAGACTTAATTCTGCCTGTTTTAAAATGCCAAGATTTTTAATTTTAACTTTCATGTTTGTCTTTAGGTTTAATATTCACGATGATAGATAATTGTGGGTAATTTGATCAAGTCCCAAACTATACATTCAACTTTGGTTAAGTAGGGAGGCAGAATTATTTGTAGGATGGGTTAGCGGTAGCGTAACCCATGCAGGCGTTGGGTTTCATGCTTCAACCCAACCTACGTTCATCTTATATTTAATTCCACCCACCCACTTATCAAGGTTACTTACAGAAATTATAACCTTTCTAAGGCTTTTCTCTCTTTTTCAGTCACTTCTCGCCATTGACCGGGTTGTAATCCTGTTAAGCATAATTTATTGTTTTTGTCAATAGTAATGGCTGTTCTAATTAATCTTAAAGTGGGATAACCAACGGCAGCCGTCATCCTTCTTACTTGACGATTTCTTCCCTCAGTTAAGGTAATTTCTAACCAAGCGGTGGGGACAGATTTTCGATAACGAATCGGTGGCTCTCTGGGGGGTAAATCTGGTTCAAAATCTAGTAAATTAACTATTGCTGGTCGAGTGCGATAATCCTGAATAGGAAGACCTTGACGCAATTTTTCTAAAGCGTTTAGGTCTGGAATTCTTTCGACTTGTACCCAATAGGTACGCGGATGAGCAAATTGACGATGACCCAAACGATGCTGTAATTGACCGTTATCTGTGAGTAATAATAATCCCTCGCTGTCCCTATCTAAACGACCGACAGAATAGATATTCGGGATGGGAATATAATCTTTTAAAGTCGAGCGACCATTTTCATCAGTAAACTGACATAATACATCGTAGGGTTTATAAAAAAGGATATATTTATTCAAGGGAAAAAGGAGATAGGAGTCAGGAGCTTTTTGCTTTTATCAGTAAAAATCAAACAGTAATCCGTGAAAAGAAAGCTCTGAACTTGCCACTTAATACTGTTCACCGAATACTTAAATCTGATTACTGATTACCGACCACTGATAACTGATTCAATCCCGTTGATGGGAGAATTGATAAGCACCGACAATCGAGAGAAGAATAGCGACGATTAATAAAATAGGGATAGCGAACCAAGGAAATTGATTTATATCGTAGGCTGCGGCTCTTAATCCCAGACTAGCATAGGTGAGGGGCAAGGAATAAACAATAATTTTTAATGGCCAGGGTAAGGTTTGGGGATCGAAAAAAGTTGCTCCTAAAAAAGACATCGGCACGATTAAAAAGTTATTATACAGACTGACACTTTCGAGGGATGTAACTCGCAATCCGACAATTGCCCCTAAACCGGCAAAGACGGCACAATTTAAGATTAAAATTAATAAAAAGAGGGGATTGAGAAAACTGGCAAATTTTCCTGTAAATAAGATAGCAACGAGAATCACTGATGCAGAAGTCATTACACCACGCAAAATTCCCGCGAAAACTTTGCCTAAAAATAATGAGAGGGGATGGACGGGAAGTAATAATAATTCCTCGAAGGTTTTACTAAATAAGCGATCGCCACAGATGGAAAAGGTGGTTCCCCCGAAACTGATCGCCATTGAGGACAGGGCCACCATTCCGGGTAAAATAAATTCTAGATAAGAATCGCCGAGTGAGGGTTTCATCGAGCGATCGAGGGCGCTTCCCAACCCCAACCCGAAACCGATAATATAGATTAGGGGAGAAACTAAACCTGTGGCGGCGATCTGAAGGACTCTCGCCCGTAAATCTAGCCATTCTCCCCAAAATACGGTTAAAGTGTCTGTTAATATCGTCTGAGCTTGAGCTAGTTTCACTGGTATTTTGGTTAATTAGTAAATATACTTTTAATAATAATTAATAATTGTCCCCTTTTTCAAGAGTGGCTCATCCCAGTTTAGTAAAATGTAGGGTGCGTTAGACGGCGACAATCTCTGCTTAAACTTGAATCTAACAATCCGTCGTAACGCACCACACCTATCATTAATTTAATTTGGTGCGTTACGCTATCGCTAACGCACCCTACTACTACTACTGACTTATGATAAAATGCTGTCAAGGTCAGAGAGGGAAAACTTGCAATTATTCACTCAATAAAATAACTGATAGCCGAGATGAAACCCTGTTACTGCATTAATCCCGATTGTTCTCAACCAGAGCATCCGAGTAATAATAACTCGAATACTCGTTACTGTCAAAGTTGCGGCTCTCAATTGTTGTTAAATGGTAAATATAGGGTGAGTCGGTTATTGAGTGATACGACCGGTTTTGGCATTGTTTATGAGGCTTTTGAGGGGTTTACAGCCAAAATCCTCAAGGTATTACAAGAAAAATGGAATAATGAAGCGAAGGCAGTGGAATTATTTAAACGGGAATATGACGTTTTATTAGAGTTGAGTCGTCAAAATGTCACCGGTGTTCCTCGAGCAGATGCCTATTTTCAATATTCCACAAGGGAGGGGAAAATATTACACTGTTTAGTTATGGAAAAAGTGGAGGGTATTGATTTAGAACAGTGGCTAAACCAGTATGATAAGTTAAGTCAAAAACGAGCCTTAAAATGGCTGAGAGAAATTGCTTTAATTCTCGATAAAATTCATCAACAGAATTGGCTGCATCGAGATATTAAACCCCCTAATATCATGCTGCGGAATAGTGGCGAGTTGGTGTTAATTGATTTTGGGACAGCAAGGGAAGAAACCCAAACCTATCATCAAAAGGTAAAAGGTCAACAGGTAACAGGTATTACCTCAGCCGGATATACACCCAATGAACAACAACATGGCCAAGCGGTGATTCAATCAGATTTTCATGCTTTAGGACGAACTTTTGTGCATTTATTAACAGGAAAACATCCTTTAGAAATTTATGATCCGATTAATGATGTTTTACCTTGGCGAGAAGAAACGGAAAATATTCACCCGTTATTGTTGGATTTTATTGACGAGTTAATGGGAAGATTACCCAAGAATAGACCGGCTAATACTAGGGTTATTTTACAGCGTTTGGATGAGATTGAACGACAATTAAAGTTACCTCCTATAACTCCTACTATAACATCTCCACCACCACCAAATCCGCCGCCTGTTGTAACTCAAAAACAACCCCCGGTTATGCCTAAGATTAATCCTTCTCCGCCGGTTTCACCCGCACCTGTACCCAAAAAAACACCAGCACAACCAGTTAAAAATAATAATCTGAGAAATAGAATGATAGCTCTTGGTGGAGTTTTGTTATTAGGAGTAGGAATAACGCAAGTTTACGGTTATTTAAAATATAAAAGATTTCCTGTAACTCCTCAATTTTTGATTTCTGGTTTAGTAGATAATCCATCTCTTTATAAAACCCTAACTGGTCATTCTAGCTGGGTTTTGTCAGTGGTATATAGTCCCGATGGCCGCTATTTAGCTAGTGGGAGTGCTGACAAAACTATCAAAATTTGGGAAGTAGCAACCGGAAAACAATTGCGTACTCTTACTGGTCATTCTATGACGGTTTGGTCAGTGGCATATAGTCCCGATGGCCGCTATTTAGCTAGTGGGAATAATGACAAAACTATCAAAATTTGGGAGGTGGCAACGGAAACAGAATTGCGTACTCTTACTGGTCATTCTATGACGGTTTGGTCAGTGGTATATAGTCCCGATGGCCGCTATTTAGCTAGTGGGAGTGCTGACAAAACTATCAAAATTTGGGAAGTAGCAACCGGAAAACAATTGCGTACCCTTACTGGTCATTCTAGCGGGGTTTGGTCAGTGGTATATAGTCCCGATGGCCGCTATTTAGCTAGTGGGAGTAGTGACAAAACTATCAAAATTTGGGAGGTGGCAACGGAAACAGAATTGCGTACTCTTACTGGTCATTCTAGCGGGGTTTTGTCAGTGGTATATAGTCCCGATGGCCGCTATTTAGCTAGTGGGAGTCAGGACAAAACTATCAAAATTTGGGAGGTAGCAACGGGAAACGAATTGCGTACCCTTACCGGTCATTCTGAGACAGTTTTCTCAGTAGCATATAGTCCCGATGGTCGCTATTTAGCTAGTGGGAGTTTTGACAATACTATCAAAATTTGGCGGGTGGGACAGTAAACTTGTGTTTGGGGTGACAGCAATAACTTTTGTCTATCGAAAATGAGCGACGCTTGCGGGAAACTGCACCGATGTCTTTAAAAATATTGGGTTTTGGCTCAAATTATTGAATCGAGCAGTTTTCTCCTAAGTATTAAAGCGCTCAACTCAACCGACAAGCTAGAGGGTATCGCATCTACATCAACAAACTATAATCTACATTAAAGAAATGTCCTAATAATTTCGCCTGTTCTTTGGTAATTGACCCTTTTCCTTCAATTAAACTAGAGGCAATTTTGTCAGAGCCAAGGATTCTGGCTATGTCTTTCTTATTAACGCTTTGCTGTTCCATCAAAAACAATAACATAGAATGAGGTGTGGTTGATTCTTGTAGATAAAAGCTTTTTTCAAAATTCCCAATTAAAAAAATTAGAAGCTCATAAAGTTCATCTTCTTCGGGAGTTCGCTGCTGACGGTGCATTAATTCTTCCACAATAGCCAAAGCTTTTTCATTTTCTGCCTCTGTTTTAATAACTTTAGGTAAATGGCGAGCTAGTAATTCTTTGTATTTTTCTGGATTAAAAGTAAGGGTCATCGGTGTCAAGGAGATACATTTCAGGATTCGGATGCTTCCTCGGCTAACGGTTTTAGGGACTGACGGTACTCTTGACCAAACTGCATTGCCTCTTCGTAAGCCGGATCATCAGCAAAAGTGCCGACAATTTTTTCCCACCAGGGAGTTTCGCTGACAGTAGGTAGCAAACGCTTAAGCAGTGCTACTTCAGCTTCTAAAGTTGCTAGTCTTATCTCTAGATCAGTGCTTAACATGGTTGACATATCCTCCCATTCTGCTCTTGCTCGAAGGTTAGCTCTAAAACAAAATTTGTTTCAACGCCAGAAGCCATAAGATGAACTGATGAAACGTTTTCCATCGGTAATTCAGTTGCCTGTCATCGTCAGTTATTGACACTCCCGTTTGCTACTTTGTCCTTAGCTGCTATATTAACTGGTTAAACCGTGTTTTAGGGCAAAACGTACCAATTCCGTGCGACTATTAGTACCAGTCTTGCTAAATAAGCGACTGACGTATTTTTCTACGTTTCTGACGCTGGTTTCTAGACGACTGGCAATTTCTTTATTCATCAATCCCTCCGCTACTAAATCTAAAACGCTTTGTTCCCGGGGGGTAAGGTCAATTTTAATCGGGGGGGGAGTAGTAGTAAAAGTGTTCTGTTGTCCCACCTGCTGTTTTAATTCCCGGATATCTCGGGCAATTTCTTCTAATCTAGCGTTTTCGCTGGTGGCTTGCAGGGATTGACGACGGCGCTCGATTAAAGACTTGATTAATGCTTCTAATTCTTCGGGATCGAAAGGCTTGGATAAATAAGCATCACAACCGGCATTATAACCCTGAATGCGATCGCTCGTCATCCCCCTAGCAGTGAGAAAAACCACGGGAATTGTCTGAAAACGAGCATCTTCGCGCAATTTCTTCAGAAACTGATAGCCATCCACCTGCGGCATCATAATGTCGGAGATGACTAATTCCGGAATTTCTTGATTGAGTAAATCCCAGGCTTCGTTAGCATTACTAGCAGTTCTTACCTCGAAGTCATCCCCGTACTGTAGATATGCTTGCACAGATTCACGAACCCCCGGTTCGTCATCCACTAACAAAACTTTCGCAGGTGTGTCCATCAATTTCTCGCAGCGCTCGAATATTGTCCGAATCCTATCTTATCAGCTATCAGGAGCCGGTCGTCAGGAGACAGGAGTTGGGGTTTTAGGGTTTTGGGGTATTAGTTGAAATTCCCCTATCTCCCCATTCCCCACACCCCACACCCTACACCCTACACCCCACTTCCCCACTTCCCCACTTCCCAGATCATCCTCAAGATAGTGACGGTGAGTTAAACTAGCAGATAGAACTAAAAAGTTACAAAAATCACCTAGATTATTTTAGAATCCTTTCACCATTCTTAACAAATCCCGTGACCATTCTCTGCTGGCTCGATCGCATTAGTGCTTCTGATCGCCCCCTGGTGGGGGAAAAAGCTTTTATTGCCAGTGAATTACACCAGCGAGGATACCCAATTATCGGGGGATTTGCCATTTTTAACCGCATTTTTGCGGAATTTTTGGAAACTATCAACAATGCTGACTCTTTCTTGACTGATTTTCCGCAATCTTCCCTCTATTTAGACGTAGATAACGCAAAAGCTCTGCAATTAGTCGCCAAAGAAAGTCGGCGCGCCGTTTTACAAGCGCAAATTCCTCCTCTCTGGTTAGAAGAACTAGCGGCGGCCGTGGCACAATTATCCATGGATACCCTAGTATGGCGCTTTTCCCTACCAGCTAATCTGGCTCGACGAACTCTCGGTTTATTTTCCGCCCCCATCAGTGGAATTAAAGCAGATAATCTAGAAAATGCCCTAAAACAAGCTTGGGCGGAGTTATTCACCGCCAGAAGTCTATTTTATTGGCGAAAAGTGGGAATTGGTTTAGAAAAAATTCAATTATCTTTACTGGTACAACCGTTATTACCAGCCAATTGTGCGGGAAATGTGCTGATTAATGAGGATAACTGGCAAATTCAGGCGGTTTGGGGATTAGGACACAGTTTAGCTAATGGAGAAGTGGCACCGGATACCTACATTATCGATCGCTCCGGTCAATTACGCAGTCGGCAATTAGGCAATAAATCCCGCGCTTATTATCTCAATAGTGACAGTAATCTGCTCGCGCCACAATTATTAGCACCCAGTTTACAGGAAAGCTACTGTTTAGATAATTTCGCCCTCGATCGCCTTTGTCAACTGGTTCAATCTCTGCTGACGGAAAAACCGACGTTAACCAGCATAGAATGGCTGATGATGCTGGATGGTCAAATTTATATTCTTAGCTGTCACAGTCAGGAAATCACCGCTACTACCTGCCATTATCCCTTAAGAGGATTAGGGGCATCCCCGGGGTTGGCATCGGGAGTGGCAAAAGTGATCAGCAATTTCGACTCCCCAGAGGCAACTTTTCAGGATTGCATTCTGGTTACTACTAATTTACCTCCCCAAAAACTGCCCCATTTACGCCAAATTAGAGCAATGATCACGGAACAGGGGGGATTAACTAGCCATGGAGCCATTTTAGCCCGGGAATTAGCCATTCCTGCCGTTGTCGGGGTGAAAAATGCCACGGAAATTATCCGCTCAGGTGAGATAATTTTAGTAGATGGTACGAGGGGAATTATTTCTCTAGCATCTCAGGAACAGATTTCCTTACCCCCACCACCACCCAGAGAAACCGACGGGACGGCAATTGCTACCCGTTTGATGGTTAATCTCAGTCAAACTGAAAGTATTGCCGGAATCCAAGAACTGCCTATTGATGGGATCGGTTTATTGCGCTCAGAATGGATGATTTTAGAGTTACTTTCTCAGCGTAATCTAGAAGAATGGTTAACACCAGAGCATCAAGAAGCATTGATCGAGAGATTAAGTGATTTAATCGCACAATTTGCCCTTAGTATCCAGCCTAAGCCTTTATTTTACCGTTCTTTTGATGCTCAACATTCGGCTCAAGACAGTCGGGGAACCCATGGTTATATATTAGATCCGACTCTATTCGATCTGGAATTGCAAGCTTTACGACGGGTACAAACCACCAGCGCCACCAATATTAATTTACTGCTTCCCTTTGTCCGCGGGGTTGAAGAATTTATTTTTTGCCGGCAACGGGTACAATCGGCTTTACTCACTCAAGTCCCTTCTTTCCAATTGGGGATAATGGTGGAAGTACCCGGGGTAATCTTTCAATTGGGGGATTATGTGCAAGCGGGGGTACAATTAATCGCTATTGGTACTAATGATTTAACTCAATTACTTTTAGGTAGCGATCGAGAACATTTCTCAGAATATTTTAACGCCCGTCATCCCGCAGTCAGAGCGGCCTTAAAACAAATTATCACTCAAGCAAAAGTTTTACAGATTCCCTGTTCCGTTTGCGGCATGGCTATCGTCCAGTATCCTGAACTTATCGATGATCTGATTGCTTGGGGTGTGACTTCTCTTTCGGTGGATACAGAAGCAGTTTTAGCCACTAGAGAGGCAATTGTTCGCGCCGAAAGAAGATTTTTATTGGAAAATAGCAGATAACTTCCGAACTACCCCACTACCCCACTACCCCATCAACCCACTTCCCCACTACCCCACTTCCTAATTCATACTTTGTGCTTTTTGTCAAAAAAACTTTTTTTTTGCAATAAAACTACACAAAAAAAAGATCATCGTTGTGGGTGAAATTGACTCATTTACCTGTCTTAATGAGGATTACCTTCTAGGTGTGGCAAGGGTTTCAACCGTTGCTGCCCAAAAAAGCATAGAATACCCCACTATGAAATTCTATCAAATCGCTGTAACCATTGTAACATCGTTGTTAAATAAAAATCTTTCTCAATTAATTCTTAAGAATTTGTAAATATTGCGAAATGTTAATTTAAATATTCTCAAGTTGTTGGAGTTCATAGATAATTTTTGCTTATCTTTGAGCAACATTGGGTTAGAAGTCAGGAGACAGGAGACTCCGAGACAGGAGACAGGAGATTATTTTTATTTATTCTCCCCACTTCCCCACTTCCCCACTTCCCACTTCCCGCTCCGGCGCTCTTCTTAAACAGGATTTAGCATTAGATAAGGTTTGCTGAATAAATCTGAAAACTTTGTTGGGTAACACTTTTAGACTTTTTGTCAATCAAAAAGTACCAGATATGGGAGTGATCGGGGGGAAAATTCAGGGACTTTTTCCCTGAAAATTAGGTAATTGACCTCCTCAAAATCGGGAAAACCCTACACCCTACACCCTACACCCCACACCCCACACCCTGTCCCCTAATGCCTAGAGAATTTCAATAATTCCTTGACTGCCATCGAGACGAATTAATTGACCATCTTTTAACAATTTCATGGCATTATGCACATCCATAACCGCGGGAATTCCGTATTCTCTGGCAATAATAGCACCATGGGATAATTGTCCCCCCACCTCGGCAATAATTCCCACAGCCCGGGATAATAAAGGCGACCATCCTGAGTCAGTATAGGGAATAACGAGAATAGTATTGGGGGCAATTTCTAGATTTTGTAAGGTTGGCATAATTTTGACTCGTCCCTCCACTGTCCCCCCACTAGCGGCAATTCCCTGTAAGCGTTTTTTGGCAGTTAAATTTGAAACTAAAAATTCTCTTTTCGGGGGTTGTCCATAAACGATGTAGGGAATATCGGTTAATTGAGAGTTTTCTTGGAATTGTTGGCGACGCTGACGGATAATCTGGTTAAGATGGGCGATTTTATTATTCTGACCCAACTGGGTAACTTCTGAGTAATTTAGATAAAATATATCTCCCGTCTCCGATAATATTTGCTGCTGTAACCAGAGGGTTTCTAAAGCGAGAAAATGCCAGCGTAGGTGAGCTAAAAGACGGGAGTAAATTTCAGTAACCTGGTTTTTGATATTTAATCTTTTTTGGACATTGTGGGAAGATTTAACTTTTTTCTGGCTATTATTGCCCGGAATATCTAAGGGTAGTTGTAGCAGATATTGGGGATTTTCTCGCCATCTCGGTATGGAAATATCGGTTCCCACTTCGCTTAAATAACCGTAGGTTTCTAACCAGAGGGAAAAAGCTGAGTCAAAATCTCGATCGATCGTATTTTTTCTCAGTTCAGATAGCGATCGTATTGAGGCTATTTCTGGTGCTTGGGAGTTATCCAATCTCTCAAAAGGTACTTGCGAAATACTGCGACGCAAGGCGAAGCTAAGAGGGGCAAGAATACTATAATAGGTAGCTTTTTTTAAGACGGTTAAAATCTCCTCAATTTGCTCTAAAATCTCCCCTGAAGATAAAGCTTCTGGGGAAGTAGCGTTAATTTTTTTGAGCGTCGGGATAAAATAGTTTTTTTGATCTTGGCTAAAGTCTTTTTCTAACTGTAATTCCCGTCCTAAAAGTTTTAATAAACCAGGGGAATTAGCCAAAGTTGCCGTTAAAGGTGGTTGGGTAAACTTTGCCCCTTTAGTCAGGAATTCTAAGCTTTCTGGAGGTAATCCCATGCGACGGAAAATTGTTGCTAATAAAGAAGCATTAAAATAGGCTCTTTGATAGTGTAAAGTCGCTGTTTCATTGAAATCCAAATCGAGAGCTTTTTTGTCTAAAACTAACTGGAAAATATCTCCCCAAACTCCACAGGTTAAAGGACGATTAATTGACCAAGGCAAAGGACGAATTACCCCGGGGATAACTTCAGCCGCAATTTTTCTTGTCCAAATTGGCTGTAAATTAGTGATAGGACGGCACTGTAATAACCATAATTTTCGTCCGTCATGAGTCCATTCTATATCTTGGGGAATGCCATGATCAAGGTTTTCTAATTGCCGACAAAGATTAGCTACCTGTTGAATAATAGCTGGGGGAATATCTCCCTGTCCGATAATGATATTTTCTTCTAAATTAACTCGATAACTTTCGGGGGTGATTCTTCCCGATACAACTCTGGTGGCATCTCCGGGTAAAGCTTCAATAACCACATCTAAACTGAGAGGATTAATCGGATCGCGACTGAAGGCAACCCCCGAAAAAACTCCTCGAATTTGTTCTTGAATTAACACAGCCATGGCCGTGTTTTCTTGACCTCGATCGAGTCGATAATTAACAGCATTAGGACTATTATAGGAGGTTTGGCAACTTAAAATCGCCGCCGCTAAATTTTCTCGATCAACAACGTTAAGAATTGTGGTATATTGTCCCGCAGATGAAGCAGTTTCACTATCTTCTCCAATAGCGGAAGATCGCACGACTAAGGGATGATTAATATCAGGATGAAGAGATTCTATTAACGGTTGTGGATCATCCCCCGGTGGTAAAATCCAACCCCTAGGAATGGGATAACCGGCACGCTTAAGATAGGCTAAAGTGGCGGACTTTTGTCCCACTTTTGAAGCCACCAGATTGTCATCAAGGGTTTGGATCGATCGATCTCCACGAAAAAAACGAAACATAGTTTTTGATTCATTGTTAACACTTGCTTCGGGTAAGTCTAAATCGTCGGGTATTTTTTGAAAAATTGCCCCTAATAAACAGGCTAAAGCAATGGCAGTTATAATATAACCTGAATCGTGGGGACGGCGCAAGGTGAGAATTAAAGCTAATAAAAATAATCCTACCAATCTACCCGTAGATTTTTCTCGAAAAATAGTAAAGCTAATTACACTAATGATTGAGGTGAGAAAAACAGCGACAAAATCGTGAACCATTAATCCCCAGAAAACATTAGTAGTTCCTGCACCTTTTCCTAACCAATAGCGCCCCATGACTAAGGCAATTAAAGCTAATAATTCCCAAGGGGAGCCGGTGGGAAAAAATAAACGGGTTAGGAAAATAACGATAATTCCCTTGGCTGCTTCCGAAATTACCGCCAAAATTCCCACTAATTTACCCCCATGGTAAAAAGCGGCAGTTACACCGATATTACCAGTCCCTAATTGGGATAATTTACGTCCAGTTACGAGATAATTTATCCAATCGATCAGAGGCAATCCACCGATGATAGGACAGACTAAAAAAATAAATAGGGAACCCCAAATTTCTGTCATTATATTTTCTGGCTCTAAAAAATAGTTACTTCTCGGTGGAGTCCTGTCAGGTATCGGGATTAGAATAATTCCGTCCACACTCCCTTAAATCTTATATAGTATTTTAGCTCTACCAACCCACGACATTATTTATTTTAAATTTTACTTTATAAATACTTACAGCCTTTCTCGGACAGATGAGGTATAATGACAATAGTGATTGCAGCAATTACGGGTGTCTTTCTTGGAGACTGCCTTAAAAGCTTCTTCGAGAGCCTTGTCTAAGTCTCGATAATTTTTCGTTTGTAATTTTACCAAGATAGACTTGGCTTTTGGGCAAAAGTTTTCAAGAGTTTTCAATCGAGGTAAAGTCGAGAGAGTAAGACGGACTTCTTCGCTGACATGAATTTTATCACTCACCGTTCGCTCATTTCTGGAACCGAAAATTTGATAAATTGTCTCAAATGTAGTCTAGCAAAAGCATTGAGCGTTCTACCCGCATATTTATTAGTACAAAAAGACCATTTTGAGGTTAAGGAATCGCCACTGTTCTGCTTACCTTATTCGCTAAAAAGCATACAGGATAAAGGTTACGGCAATTTTAAAACCCTTACCTAAAAAAATTAAGCCAACAATGAGTTATAATTGATAGCAATTACACAAAATTATTATCTTGGAAATAAAATAAGACTAGGTTTATGCTGCTCGATCCTTTGGCAATGTCTTCAGTAGAACTAGATAATTTAAATCAACTTCCTGATTGTTCGGCCATATATTTTGCTATCGATTCTCAAAATAGAATTCTTTATATTGGTCAAGCAGTTAATCTTTTAAATCGCTGGAAAAATCATCATCGTATATATCAATTACAAGAAATTAATCAAGATTATCCTGTAAGAATAGCTTGGCAAGCTTGCAATAATGAAGAATTAAATGAAATTGAACTATATCTAATTAAACATTTTCAACCTTTGCTAAATAAAACAGAAGTTAAATCTCCACAAGTTGTACCATCAGAGTTAGTCTTCCGAAATTTTCTCAGGGAATTTTCTCGACGATTAATCATTATTGGGTTTAAACCACAAACTTCTCAAGAGCTACCACATATTCATTTGAAATATGACTGGACAGATTGTTCTCCGAAAGGGACAGCCGCAAAGATTAAAAATTTTATTCAAGAAAATAATAATATAAATACCAGTTTTAAGATTAGAAGAAAACCTTGGGGAAGAACAGGGGGCCAGAAGATTTTCAAATAGGCAGTCGCGCACAAAAAGCCCTAGCTCGTCAGAATCGTTCCTATAATAATCATTGGGAAATGGCTTGTAATGGAGTAATAATCTCTATCACCCCTACCGATAATTATAAACAGATTAAATCAATAACAAATTTTCAAAAACTTGCTGGGGTAAAAATGAGAACAATCCCAGAACATGATTTTAAGAGAATGTCTAATCAATATCCTTATGATTTTGCGGATTTATCCTGCTTTGTCGATGATTTAGTTCCGTTGCTTTGGATTGAAGGGTAATCTTGAATGGGTGCATCTCAATTTTGGAGAAATATCTATATTACATTATGGGCGCAAGCGTTCATTAGACCTCTTGCAAAAATTTTTTATGGTATAATGGAGGGTTGATCTATTTCGTCTTTGAACTTCTAAATTTATGATCTTTCCACCATTATTTTTCCACAGATACGGTTAATCAACTCTCAATACATTATTGGCACG
>NZ_JADBUE010000040.1:0-2800 GCF_020245805.1 Microcystis sp. M179S2
TAAAAATTGTAAATCGAGAACAAATTCAGGTAAAATATCTTCTCCTGATAAAGTAGCAGGCTTTTTTAAGACTTCTACCGGTTGGTTAGAGCGATAAATTTCGACAATTTTATTTTTGGTATCAATTAACCAGCCTAAGCGCATTTGGTTTTCTGAGTATTCCCGCATCTTCTCCCGTAAGGGTTGCATCTTGTCTGTTTTAGAGCGCAATTCTAAGACGAAATCAGGACATAATGGGGGAAAGGTATCTTGTTGTTCGCGGGTTAGACAATTCCATCGTTCTCGACTAACCCAAGCGACATCAGGAGAACGGTTTGCGCCATTGGGAAGGCTAAATGCTGTGGAGGAATCAAAAACCTCTCCTAATTGGGTTTGTTCATTCCAAATGACAAAACGACTAGCGAGTTTAACGTTGTATTTCCCTGTGCTTCCTCCAGTAGGTGGCATAACAATTAATTCTCCTGTCTTGGTACGTTCAAGGCGCAGATCCCGGTTGACTAAGGCGAGTTTTTCAAACTGTTCTTGGCTGATTTTCAGGTGGTTGGGAATGTTAATTGCTGATGGTTTCATAAATTATCTACTCTCCTGGCTCTTCATTGATGATAGCATGGTATAAGATGCCTAAAATTTTGTTGATGTCTTTAATATAATACTCACTCAAATCAATCTCAACGGTTTTACCTACAAGTTTTAAAAATCTCCAGATAGTTCCAATGGTCACGACTCCGTAAATGACAGAAATTTCATTACCTTCCTGTTGGTTGAAGATTTGAGCGGCGATTGCTTCAGCAATACACTGACCAAATCCTGAGTTTAAGTTTTCATTTTTCGCCTCAACAATTGTGATAATCGGCTGACGAATAAATAACTGTTCTGGATTTTTACTGATAATAAAGTCGCAAATACCGTTCAAGCCTTGGCTGAAATCGACAGTAAAGTCAACTCCAGAAAATAGACTAATTTGGTGTTTTAATTTTCTTCGCAACTCTAATAAGACAGGAGCAATAATCATTTCTGAACGAGCTTTTTCGGTGTTGATAGCTACTGCTAAATCCACTGTTTCTTGGAGAGTTGTCATTAAATATTCACTACCCTCTACTTCTGGGATGGAGGCGAATAATTCAGAGTTTTCCCGAATGGTTAAATCAAAAAGTTTTACTAATTCATCTAACTTGAAATTGCTATAAACCATTGACACTCACCGCCTTTTATTGTTCAAATAAAATTCTGATAAACACCACTCCAGACACAGAGGAAACAGAGTTTTTTTATTGTGGTCAATCATCCGTATCTGATATGAGTCATACAAGGTATTGAGCCAGGTTCTACACAATCCTAATCATTAGACCTCTCCAATAATTGTCGAAATAAGGGCTGAAGCCCTTACTACGAGTTCCGATTAAAAATCTTTTCTGGAGATGTCTATTGAGCTAAATCAGGAAAAATTTTCTGTCCAGATTCCTCTTCAGATTTAAGTTCTTGTAGTCCTTCATGGTCATGATACCTGATCCCAATTGTTGTCCCCATCCCAAGATATCCGTTTATTAGTACCGTGATACGCATTCGATAAGTAAAAAACTACTCGGTTTCCTTCTACGCTTATTGTAAAAGTATTACCGTTATTGGTAATTGTCAAATGTCCTCCATCAATATGCAGTTTTTGTTGTGGATTATCAGTTCCGATGCCGACATTGCCACCTAAATCTTGAATAAGAACCTTACCAGCATTGGCAGCCGAGCGGATATACCAATCGCCAGTAGTACCCCAGTGAATATGACTCCAGTTCGGTCCCAAAGCCGCCTTACGAAACGCTGCCGTGTTCCAAACAGTGTTACCGCTTGGGTCATCAACTGTTAACTTAGCATTGGGAGTTGATGTACCAATTCCTACATTCCCTCCATCTGTTTGGAGAATGAGATCAGACCACGCGCTTAGAGTGTTATTGTGAGCGCCGATGGTTGCTTTGTCTTTATAGGTTCCTAAAACAACCCGATTACCCTGCTGAACGCCAAAATTACTAGCAATCCAAGTAGAAGGGCTACAGATTCCCGTTACTGTTAAACCTCCATTAAGAGTCGAAGCTCCTGTTACATTCAAACCATTTTGAATTGTCAGCGCCCCCGTCATCGTATCCCCGGCTTTTTTCACTGCCAGGTCGAGGTTTTTTACAACTCCTGTTAAGTTTGAACCATCTCCGAGAAATGAGGTAGCTTTGACATTGCCATTAACTTCCAATCTTTCGCTAGGAGCGGCGGTAGTGGCAATGCCGACGTTGCCAGTAACAGTGAGATTATTTTGAATTGTCAGCGCCCCCGTCATCGTATCCCCGGCTTTTTTCACTGCCAGGTCGAGGTTTTTTACAACTCCCGTTAAGTTTGAACCATCTCCTTGAAATGAGGTAGCTTTGACATTGCCATTAACCTCTAATCTTTCTTGGGGTTGCTCAATACCAAGTCCAGTCTTTCCAGTAACATAGAGATCGCCATCAATTGGAAAAGTCATAATTTTGCTCCTGTCGTCTTAGGTTTTTTCTACAATTAGTACATCAATCAGATAAAATTCTGAGTGGGGTGGGTGCTTTTGAATGCTTCCCGAACAAAACGTTCTTGGGAAAAAGAGTGGTATTTCAGGTTGGTGGTGCGTTAACGAAGTAACGCACCCTACAAGATCAGCGATCGCACTGAGTGGGGTGGGTGCTTTTGAATGCTTCCCGAACAAAACGTTCTTGGGAAAAAGAGTGGTATTTCAGGTTGGTGGTGCGTTAACGAAGTAACGCACCCTACAAGATCAGCGATCGCA
>NZ_JADBUE010000041.1:0-3125 GCF_020245805.1 Microcystis sp. M179S2
AAAGGTTAAAAGAGAAGGTGATAAATCCTATGAGTTGGGAGCCAATAGAAAACATCCTGATTTAGTGATTGAGGTGGTTGTTAGTAGTGGAGGAATTAATAAACTGGAAGCATACAAACGCTTACAAATTCCCGAAGTTTGGTTTTGTATGAATGATGAGTTATTGTTTTATAGTTTAGGAAATGAGGGATATGAAGCTGTTAGTAAATCGCAACTTTTACCGAGTTTAGATGTAGGTTTATTGATGCGCTGTATTAATACAGAAAATCATGCTCAAGCACTGCGGGAATTTAGAGCAGGGATAAAAATTATTGAATCAACATAACAATATAAAATGGTGATTTTTTCCGCCTATCTAAAGATTATGGGTTAACTTAACAGTTGCAGAATGCCGAGAATTAAATTCTCAATATTCCATCAAAAGGGAACAATTTTTTAACCGTTTCATCGCCTCCGTATTATTAGAAGAAAGACGAGCAGGTAATATTCCTGCTTGGGAAGGAATTAGGATTGTAAGAGAAAGAATTTAATAGCGATATGAATCCTTTAAAAGACAGTATTTTTTTGAAAATGCTCTCATTTCATCAACTCAATAACCAATCTAGATGATCCTGTAAACATTGTTTGAGGTCGTAGCGTTGCTTGATAGTTTCCCTGGCATTTAAACGCAGATTTTGCCAACCCTGGGGATAATCTAACACTTCATCCACGCGATCGGCTATTTGTTGAGGAGAAAAGAAATCCACTAATAAACCATTTTCCCCATCGGTAATTAATTCTCGCACGGGGGGAGTATCGGAACCAATCACGACGCAACCCATGGCCATGGCCTCTAACATTGACCAAGACAGCACAAAAGGACGGGTAAGATAGATATGGGCCGCTGATGCCTGTAAAACCTGTTTATATTGACCGTAGGGCAGAGAACCGGTAAAATGCACCCGGGATAAATCCAAAGAAAGGCTTTCTAACATCAATTGTTTATAGGTTTTGCCGTCCGGTAGAGTTTTCCCATAAGCGACCCGATCCTCCCCGACAATCACCACATGACAGTTAGGCCGACGGGCTAAAATTAGGGAAACAGCCGTCATAAATTGGGGAAAACCGCGATAGGGTTCCATTCCCCGGGTTGCATAGGTGACAATCTCCTTAACACCGGATAAATCTAAACCTATCTCTGGAATCACTAACTGCACATCGGGACGGGGACAGAAATAGTCCGTATCGATGCCATCGTGTAAAACCGTCAGTTTCGAGTGCAATTCGGGGGGAAATTGTTGTTTTTGCCAGATAGTCGGCGATAAACCTCGATCGCAACTGACCAGATCGATGAGGATTGGCGCATTTTTAATTCTAATCCGGGCCTCGGCATCAGCATTAAGGGGATCCGCCGGATCAAAATCAGCATCGGAACCATGGGCATGATAAAACCATTCAAAATAGGCTAAAAACTTAGTTTTCGGGAAAATATCCTTGATAAATAGACCCGGCCCCCAGCCAGAATGTGCATAGACAATATCGGGATAAAATCCTTGATTTTTCAGTTGTTGGCAAACACCATAAACCGCTTGACCTTGCAAAACCGCACTTTCGAGGGGACGGACATAATGATGGGTTTGGGGAGAAACAGCGCGACTTTCCTTGTAAATAAATTTTTTTACCCCCGCTATCTCTCCCTCTTGCCTGGTAGTGCCGAAAATCACTTGATTTCCGGGGTCTTGAGCCAAAACCGTGATTAAATGGCGAAATTGGGCGGGAAAATTGGCATGAAGGAATAAAAATTTCATCGCAGGTAAAGGTTTAGAAAAAGCGATCGCTAATCGTACATTGTCCCTGAAAACGGAGCAGATGATCGCATAATACCAAAGCCATCATCGCTTCTACCATAGGGACCGCTCGGGGTAAAACGCAAGGATCGTGTCTTCCTTTGGCTGCCAGGGTGGTTTCTTCCCCGGTGCGCGTCACGGTTTTTTGTTCTTTACCGATAGTCGCGGTGGGTTTAAAAGCGATGCGGATAATAATATTTTCACCGTTACTGATTCCCCCTTGGATGCCTCCTGAACGATTGCTAGTGGTGCGAATTAACCCGTTATCATCGATAAAATACTCGTCATTGTGTTCGCTGCCGGTTAAGAAGGTTCCCGCGAATCCCGATCCGATTTCAAATCCCTTGCTCGCAGGTAAGGACATCATCCCCTTAGCTAAATCGGCTTCTAGCTTATCAAAAACGGGTTCTCCTAGACCTTTCGGCACATTTCTGGCTACACATTCCACCACACCGCCGATCGAGTCCTTATTCAGGCGAATTTGGTCAATCAGGGCGATCATTTGGGCGGCCGTTTCCCCGTTGGGACAACGCACCATATTACTTTCCACCTCGTCGAGGGTGACGGTGTTGGGGTCGATGATTGCCTCAATATCTTTAATTCGCTTCACATAGCCGATAATCTCGACATTATAGACAGATTTAAGGATTTTTTTAGCGATCGCTCCTGCGGCCACCCGGCCGATGGTTTCCCGGGCCGAGGATCTGCCTCCTCCTTTCCAGTTGCGAATGCCGTATTTTGCTTCGTAGGTAGCATCCCCATGGGAAGGTCGGAATTTCTCGGCCATTTCGTTGTAATCTTGCGAACGAGCATCCTGATTCCGCACTAAAATAGCGATCGGTGTACCGAGGGTTTTGCCGTCAAAAACGCCCGAAATTATCTCACAAATGTCATTTTCTCGGCGCGGGGTCACGATTCTGCTTTGTCCCGGTTTGCGACGGTCTAAATCGATTTGAATCTCCTCTTGGGAAATTTCTAAGCGCGGGGGACAACCATCGATAACCACTCCTACCCCACCCCCGTGAGATTCTCCAAAAGTGGAAACCCGAAATAGTCGTCCGAAAGTGTTACCCATAATCTCAATGTCTATTAAGCCTCAAGGTTTTATTGTACCTGAGCGGTTATCAGTTTTTCGGGAATAGGGGTTGGGGGTTGGGAATTTTGACATCCTCGCCGCCCTAAAAGTGCGGCGATTCCTAAACCTCACGATTTAAGTTTCTGCTTCCACCACCGTCGCATACCACAGTTAAAAAACCATGTACTGTCTTACACAGAGTCCACAGACTTTCGCCCCATTTC
>NZ_JADBUE010000042.1:0-2857 GCF_020245805.1 Microcystis sp. M179S2
AACTATTTGGTTGGGACTGCGAAGGCTACATGATATCAGCCAGACTTGGAAACTATCTCATCAAATTAGTCCACCCATAGAACCCCCTTGAGCCATCTGGCACACTTTTCTCTTTTTGTCAAATTTTATGTTAAGAAAGATGTGACTAATGGATAGGTGATCAAGGGGGGATCGGGCTAATTTTTGGGCAGTTTTTACCCAATCTTGGCTAGGAATAACATCATTAATAAATAGGGACTCGAAATCTAAACTATCGGGAAAAATGACGCTTAAACTTTTGGCGCATTCTTGGTTAGCATAGGCTGCGTCTAATTCTTCGATCGCTTTTTTATAAGCTTTTTCTAGGGGGGGAAAATCCTTGACAAGTTGCCGCAATTGTGTTGCTGCCTGGGGTTGTTCTTCCCTTAATAATCGTTCAATTTCTTTGAGCGATCGCTGTAGATATTCTGGCAAGGGTTCAGTCTGCTGTGCGAGGGCGATTAGCAGCGCTTCAAGATCGATAATTGTTTTGGGAATTTCCATAAGTTAGTCCTGTCCAGTCAGGGTATAGGCCGCCCAATGGTAAGGATCACTATATTCTGTTAGTTGATCTAGCCCTATTGTACCCAGAGAACAAATCGCCCACCCTCGGTCAGACTAAGCTTGATGGTCATCGGATTTAATGGCTACCGCTTGGTAGTAAGAGGCGATCGCTTCTCCAAATCTGCCTAAATTATATAACGCAATCCCTCGGTTGTTCCAAGCTTCATGGTCATCGGGTTTAATTTCTAAAGCTCGATCGTAGGATGCGATCGCTTCTCCAAATCTGCCTAAATTATATAACGCAATCCCTCGCTCGTACCAAGCTTCATGGAAATCGGGTTTAAATTCTAAAGCTCGATCGTAGGATGCGATCGCTTCTTCTAATCTGCCTAAATTACCTAACGCAATCCCTCGGTTGTACCAAGCTAGATAGAAATCGGGTTTAATTTCTAAAGCTCGATCGTAGGATGCGATCGCTTCTGCCCATCTGCCTAAATTAACTAAAGCAGTCCCTCGGTTGTTCCAAGCTTCATGGTAATCGGGTTTAATTTCTAAAGCTCGATCATAGGATGCGATCGCTTGTTCAAATCTGCCTAAATTACCTAACGCAACCCCTCGGTTGTTCCAAGCTTCATGGTAATCGGGTTTAATTTCTAAAGCTCGATCATAGGATGCGATCGCTTGTTCAAATCTGCCTAAATTACCTAACACAAGCCCTCGGTTGTACCAAGGTTCATGGTAATCGGGTTTAATTTCTAAAGCTCGATCCCAGGATGCGATCGCTTCTTCTAATCTGCCTAAATTACCTAACGCAATCCCTCGGTTGTTCCAAGCTTCATGGTAATCGGGTTTAATTTCTAAAGCGCAATCCCAGGATGCGATCGCTTCTTCTAATCTGCCTAAATTACCTAACGCAACCCCTCGGTTAGTCCAAGCTTCATGCTTATCGGGTTTAACTTCTAAAGCTTGATCGTAGGATGCGATCGCTTGTTCAAATCTGCCTAAATTACCTAACGCAACCCCTCGGTTGTTCCAAGCTTCATGGTCATCGGGTTTAATTTCTAAAGCTCGATCGTAGGATGCGATCGCGTCTTCAAATCTGCCTAAATTAGCTAACGCAATCCCTCGGTTGTACCAAGCATCAGGGTAATCGGGTTTAATTTCTAAAGCTCGATCGTAGGATGCGATCGCTTCTTCTAATCTGCCTAGATTACCTAACGCAACCCCTCGGTTGTACCAAGCTAGATGGAAATCGGGTTTAATTTCTAAAGCTCGATCCCAGGATGCGATCGCTTCTGCCAATCTGCCTAAATTCCTTAACGCATTCCCTCGGTTGTACCAAGCTTGATGGAAATCGGGTTGAATTTCTAAAGCTTTGTCGTAAGATGCGATCGCTTCTGCAAATCTGCCTAAATTACCTAACGCAACCCCTCGGCCGTACCAAGCTTGATGGTCATCGGGTTTAATTTCTAAAGCTTGATCGTAGGATGCGATCGCGCCGATAAAATCCCCATTCATGTATTTCTGGGTTCCTTGCTCAAACCAGAATTCGGCATCCTGAACAATCGGGGTATTATTAGCAGTGGATAGTCCCTGAGTTGTCGAAGTTTTCCCTTGATTCAAAAGTTGATAGAATTTTTGGACTTCCGTTAAATCCGTCTCCTTTGGGCCTAGATTTTCCCCCTCCACACCGGAAACATCCCTCACCGCGTTGCGTAACTGGAGGCTAATCCGTTGGGACACTTCCCCCAGATTTCCCGTCATCACCTTGCCTAAAGCCGCCAGATTCCGCCCTAAAGTTTGATAATCTTCCGGATACTGTAGCCATTCCTCGCTTTTGACCCCTAGCCACCGCGCCAGCTTTTTATCGTCACAATGGCGACTGTATAGCCATTCCCGTAACCCGTCGGTAGTGGTTCCCGCCGCCACCTGCTCGAATAACCCCATCAATATCCCTTCATATTCCCCATCGCTGGGTTCTGGAGGAGTATTTTTGACTTCTTTGGGGTTAATTGCCCTCGGACTGCCAATAAAGAGCGATTTTAGCCAATTCCAGAGCTTTTTTAGTAAGGATAGCATCGAAGAAAAGCATAAAGGAAGATAAGGAAATTATATCTCTACTGCCGAAATCTGAAAATACCCTAGCGATCGCTATCTTCCAGCGAACGCTTCGCGCACGCTTCGCGTGACCGAGCCACTTCTAAGACCTGTTCGAGAGATAATCCCAGAGAAGCGGCGATTTCTTGGGGATTAACCCCCGCTCGCAATAATAAGGGAACAGAAGCCAATTTTCCGATGATTTCCCCTTCTTGGCGACCTTCTTGGCGACCTTCTT
>NZ_JADBUE010000043.1:0-12037 GCF_020245805.1 Microcystis sp. M179S2
CCAGGCGGTAGGAAGTGGGTACTTACTATTCAGGACAGATGTTTATAACTACCAAGTAGAATCCAACGAAAACGATAACGTCTATACTCAGGCGATTGATATTGCTGCACCCAATTTAATTATTACTAATGTCACCGCTCCCACTACCGCTACTGCTAGTCAGACTATTACCCTATCTTGGACGGGGAAAAATGAAGGTTCAGGTACTACAGGAAGTTCCTACTGGTATGACCGGGTAGTTTTTTCAAAAAATGATATCTATGGGGATAGTGATGATATTGCATTAATTAATTACCAATATATCTCTAGTAGCAACGGCTTACCCTTAGAAACCAATGAAACTTATACGGTTAATACCAGTGTCACCCTACCCAGTGGTGCAGTAGGAAGTGGCTATTTGCTATTTAAGACAGATGCTTATAACTACCAAGTAGAAGCAAACGAAAACGATAACGTCTATACTCAAGCGATTAATATTGCTGCACCCAATTTAATTATTACTAACGTCACCGCTCCCACTACGGCTACTGCTGGTCAGAGTATTACCCTATCTTGGACGGGGAAAAATGACAGTTCTGTGACCACAGGAAGTTCTTACTGGTATGACCGAGTGGTATTCTCAAAAAATCAATTTTTTGGTGATAGTGATGATGTTTATTTGACTGATTCTTATATCTACAGCTATTATGGATTACCCTTAGAAGCGAATGAAACCTATACAGTTAATACGAGTGTCACCTTACCCGCCCAGGCGGTAGGAAGTGGGTACTTACTATTTAAGACAGATGTTTATAACTACCAAGTAGAATCCAACGAAAACGATAACGTCTATACTCAGGCGATTGATATTGCTGCACCAAATTTGACTATTACCAGTGCGACTGCGCCTAGTACTGGTATTTTAGGGGGAGCTATATCAGTTTCGTGGACGGTACTAAATAATGGAACTGTTCCGGCCAATGCTGATTGGTATGATTCAGTTTATCTGTCTAATGATCAGACTTGGGATAGTGGGGATACATGGATTAGTGCTTTCTGGGAAGCTGCAAGAAGTCCCCTCGCCGCTAACACAAGTTATACAGACACCCAAAATATTACCATTCCTAGTAATGCAGGAACCGGTGCTAAATATTTGATCTTTGTTACAGATCAATACTCTTACTCCTACTACAACCAACAAGGAGAAACAGACGAAACCGATAATACTTATGCTGTTCCTATCACTTTAGGTGCGCCAGACTTAATCATATCCGGAGCAACTGTACCCAGTGGTGGGGTTGTGAATGGAGCGATTAATGTATCATGGACGGTGAAAAATCAGGGTACGACAGATGCACCGGCGGATTGGTATGATGTTATTTACCTTTCTTCTGATAATATCCCTGGCAATGGCAATGATAGTTACATTGCTGAACAATTTATAAGCACTCAAACCCCCTTGGTAGCGAACGGTACATACACTATAAATCGCAGTATTAACTTACCCAATGTTACCCCGGGAAATTATTACATCTTTTTCCGCGCTGATGCCTATAATAATCAAGGAGAAACCAACGAAAACAACAACTATAGCCAAGCTATTCCCATTACTATTGGTTCGCCGGATTTAATTGTTAGTAATGCTACGGCACCAGAGTCAGGAGCATTAGGAGGAACAGTCAGCCTTTCTTGGACAGTACAAAACCAAGGAACAGTAGAAGCACCCGCCGATTGGACTGATTATATTTACTGGTCAAGTAATGATACTTATGACGGTTCTGATACCTTCATTACCAGTATTTCCGCCGCCGCTCAAACTCCCGTCGCCGCCGGAGGAAGCTATAATAAAACCGAAAATATTACCTTACCTAATCAAATAAACTTCGTTGGCAATGGTTACTTAATTGTCCGAGCAGATGGCAATAATGCACAGGGAGAAACCAACGAAAATAATAATAATCGTGCCATTCCTATCCGCATAGATGCACCAGATTTAATTGTCTCAAATGCTACTGCACCAGCATCGGTAACTGTAGGTGCAACGATTAGCGTTACTTGGGATGTGAAGAATCAAGGAACTGTTGCGGCTAATGCTGATTGGTACGACAGGGTTGTGATTTCTACTGACCAAATCTTCGGTAATAGCGATGATACTTATCTGACAGAAGTTTGGCAAGGTTCATTTACTCCCCTAGCAGCCGGAGCAACCTATAGCCGCACCCTCAATGTTACCTTACCCAGTACCGCTACTGGCGATCGCTATTTGCTTTTCAAGGCTGATAACTATAACTATCAAGGTGAGACAGACGAAAATAACAACGTCTATTCCCTACCGATTAATATTTCCGCTTCCGACCTCCGAGTTACCTCAACCAATGCTCCGACAAGTGCCATTTTAGGAGAAACAGTTGAATTAACTTGGACTGTCACTAATAACGGTACGGGAGCAGCAAGTCAGGATTGGTATGATCGAGTTTACCTCTCCAGTAACCAAACTTTAGATAGCGGTGATGTTCAAGTTACCTCGGAATGGATAGCGACACAAACGCCTTTAGCTACTGGTGCAAGTTATACCATCAGCAAGAATGTCACCTTACCTAGTTTTACCCCCGGTAATCAATATTTACTCTTTGTTACTGATCGAGACAATTATCAAGGAGAAATCAACGAAAATAATAACCTCGCTGCGGTTGCTATCAGCTTAACTGCTCCCGATTTAATTGTTTCTAATGCTTCCGTACCTGCAACCGGAACAGTCGGTAAGAGTATTGAAGTTTCTTGGACAGTACAAAACCAAGGGACAAGCGCCGCTCCTACGGATTGGTATGATCGCATTTACCTCTCCAACGATGCTATTTTTGATGCTAATGCTGACACTTACATCACCCAAGAATTAATCTCCACTCAAACACCATTAGCCGCCGGTGCAAGTTACAGCATTACTCGCAATATCAACCTCCCCAACTTTGCCACAGGAAACCGTTATTTAATCTTTGTCGCTGATGGTTCGGGAGGTCAAGGGGAAACTAACGAGACTAACAATACTCGTGCTGTCGCCATTAATCTCAATGCTCCCGACTTAGTAGTAAGTGATATTACCGCACCAGTTGAATCCCTATCTGGACAACCAATTGAGATCAATTGGACTGTCAAAAACCAAGGAGCAGCAACCGCAGAAGGAACTTGGTATGATTATGTGTATTTAGTTAATACGGCGACCAATTCCACCCAGTATGTCGGAAATTTTGAATATTCAGGTAGCTTGGCCGCCGGAGCCTCCTTAAATCGTACTCAATCCTACAGCGTTCCCCTCAGTTTAACTGGTAACTATCGAGTGGTTGTAACGACCGATTATTACGGACAACTTGCTGAAGGAACGCAGAACGAATCGAACAATACTACTACAGATGATCGTCCGATTTCCCTACAACTTGCTCCGGTTCCCAATCTACAAGTTACCGGGGTAACTGCACCATCGACGGCTTTTTCCAGTCAAGAAACCGTCGTACAATGGACCGTGAAAAATGTCGGTACTGGTGCCACTAATGCGCCTGTTTGGTATGATCGAGTTTATTTGTCCCTCGATACTACCTATGACAATACTGATACCTATTTAGGACAAGCAGTTAATCCTAGTTATCTCAACCCGAATGATAGTTATAGCAACAGCTTAACCGTAACCCTACCTCGCGGTATTGATGGCAATTACTATTTCCTCGTACAAACTGATGTTTATAACTACGTTACCGAAGTTGGTAATGAAGGGGATAATTGGGGTTCTGGTGGGCCGACGGATGTTAATTTAACTCCACCTCCCGATTTACAAGTAACGGCGGTTAATGCGCCTAATGGAGCCTTCTCAGGACAGCCGATGAACCTGAGTTGGACTGTCACTAATGCTGGTACAGGACGCACTTTAGAAACAGCTTGGTATGATCGGGTATTTATGTCGGCGGATGCAACTTTAGATGCAGGCGATCGCAATTTAGGTACTTTTTACCATAGTGGTGCGTTAAATGCCGGTGCAAATTATACCGGTTCAGCAACAGTTAATTTACCCATTGGTGTGGCGGGAAGTTTCTTCTTCTTTGTCCAAAGCGACATCTATAACAACGTTTATGAGCACGTTTTTGAGAATAACAATAGTGGCTACGACACCACAGCAACGAACATTACCCTAACGCCGCCACCAGATTTAGAGTTTGAATCCTTAACGATTCCGAGCAACGCTCGTTCTGGTAGCAGTTTAAGCATCAATTATCGAGTCACTAACTTTGGAGCCACAGAAACCCCGAATTATTATTGGACCGATACCTTCTATCTTTCCAGCGATAATCAACTAAATACGGCAACGGATATTAATTTGGGTAGTGTCGGCCAGTATGGCATTCTTTATCCAGGTGATGGTTATGATCGTACCGCTAACTTTGCCTTACCCAATACCTTAACTGGCACCTACTACGTCTTTGGTGTGACAGATAGCGGCGATCAAGTATTTGAATTAGATAATGTTAATAACGTCACTCAAAGCATCAATCAAGTACAAATTGTCTCCCAACCGGCGGATTTAGTCGTTACTGACGCAATTACTCCAACTACGGGAGAAGCTGGTAAGACAATTCAAGTGCAATGGACAGTGAAAAACCAGGGGACTGGGGATACCATTGTTAACAGTTGGAGCGATCGCCTTGTAGTTTCTAACGATGGGGTTTTAGGGGATGCAGATGATCTTACCCTCGCCAACTTCACCCGCACCGGACTTTTAACTCCCAATGGTACTTACAGTCGGACTGAAAGTGTTATTTTACCCTTTACCTTAGAAGGCAATTATCAACTATTTGTCGTCACTGATTCGGCTAATAGCGTTTATGAAGGTAGCAATGAGGGAAATAATGCCTCTAGTGCTTTTCCCCTCACCATCTCTCGTGATACTCCCGATCTCCAAGTTACTAGCATTACTCTGCCAAATACTGTAACTCCCGGACAGCCGCTGACCCTCAATTGGACGGTGGCGAATTTGGGGGTAGGACGTACTAATAGCAATTATTGGTACGATCGAGTTTATTTGTCTTTAGATAAAAATGTCAGCGGTGATGACATTAATTTAGGGTCGGTTTATCGTTCAGGAGCCTTAGAACCATCAGCAAGTTATAGTGCCACGGGTACTTTCTCACTTCCTGTTAATTTGAACGGTAGTTACTATGTTCTGGTGCAAACTGACCGGGGTAATAACGTTATTGAAGGGGCATTTGAGAATAATAACGTTTTAGCCAGCGATAGTAGCAGTGGAGGCGGTTCGGGAACCGGAAGCCTACCGATTACCCCCGCTCCTTCTGCTGATCTGGCTGTCACTGCCGTGGATGCGCCGGAACAGGGAATTGCCGGACAATCTCTGAGTTTAACTTGGACGGTTGTTAATAATGATGCCAATACGGGTCAAAGTTGGTATGATGCTGTTTATCTATCCCGCGATCAAGTGTTTGATCGCAACAGCGATATTTATTTAGGCTATCGCAACCATACGGGGGGATTAAATGCAGGAGATAGTTATACTGCAACGCAATCTTTTAATATACCGCGAGGCTTAGGGGGACGTTTTTACGCTTTCGTGGTAACGGACGGCGGTAATGCTGTTTATGAACGGTTAGGAGAGATCAATAATGTTAATTATGACGGATTCTCGACGGAAATAATTTTGCCGCCTCCTGCTGATTTAGTAGTAGGGACAATTACTATTCCTGTCAATGGAACGCCAGGTCAAAATGCCACAATTAGTTATACCGTAAACAATCAAAGCACGAATGAGGCGATCGGCACTTGGGAAGATACAATCTATCTTTCTCGCGATAATCAATGGGATGTCAATGATGCTTTCTTCGGTCGTGTTTCCCAAACAGGACCAGTTGCAGGAGGCGGAAGTTATAGCAAGACAGTAACCGCTACTTTACCAGGGGTAGCAACGGGGGATTACTATGTTATTGTCCGCAGCGACATCCGCAACTACATACCAGAATCTAATGAAGCGAATAATATTAAGGCTTCTTTAGATGACTTTGCTGTTGATGTCGAGTCCTTAGAATTAGGTACGCCTGATACAGGGACTTTAGGACAAGGACAGTCAGTTTATTATCGGGTTGATGTTCCAGCAGGAGAGACGCTGTTACTGAATTTTGATAGCCAATCTACTGCGGCGGCGAATGAGCTTTATATCCGTTATGGAGATGTGCCGAGTCGCAGTCAATTTGACATCGGTTATTCTCAACCATTATCACCCGATCAAGAAATTATCATTCCTAGTACTCGTGGTGGTACTTATTATATTCTCGCCTACGGGGATAATGTAACGGGTGTTCCAGCTAATTACAGCATAGAAGCAGAGCTACTTGAATTCTCATTGCGAGATATAGGAACAACCAGGGGGAGTAATAAAGGACAAGTCACCCTAACTCTTGAAGGGGCAAAACTGACTCCGACAACAACAGCTAAATTAATCGCTGCTGATGGAACTGAGCGCATTGCTAGTCAGATTATTTGGAAAGACAGTACTGAGACATGGGCAACCTTCGATCTACAAGGTTTGGAGACTGGTATTTATGATGTGCAGATAGCAGACGCGCAGCAAACATTTACCCTAGATGACAGCTTTACTGTTACTAATGGACCTGTGGGTTACATTGATGTGCAGTTAGGTATTCCAAATGCGCTGCGACCAGGACAACAAGGCATTGTAACAGTTAATTATACCAATCGAGGAGAAACAGATATCGTTGCTCCTCTAATAGAAGTCACAGCAGATCTTGCCGAATTGAAATTGCCTGAACAGAGTAATTTTGGTGGTTCTAGCTTGCAATTTCTTGGCATTAATACAGAAGGGGCTGCAGGAATATTATCTCCTGGAATGACAGGTAACTTCTCCTTAGTCTTCCGTCCGACAGTCACCACAGGAATTGTCAACATCTCTACTAATATTGCAGATCAGGATAAACTGATTGATTGGGATGCTCAAAAATCAATTCTCAAGCCTGATAATATTCCTGATGAAGCTTGGGATACAGTTTGGAACAATTTCATTCAATCTGTTGGTAATACAACCGGAAGTTATCAGCAAATATTAGCAGATAATGCAACTCGACTCAGTCAGTTGGGAGACTATATAGCAGACGTTTCCCAGTTGCTTAACTTTGAAATTGCCCAAGCCAGCGATTATGAAGCATTGCCTCAGTTATATATCCTTGGTTCTTTTGGTCGAGGCAGATCTTTTATTGGCGATATTCAACTGATTCAACAAGATAGCGAGCATATTATTGTTCAAAATGGCAATACTCAAAGACATTTTCATCGTCAATCTGATGGAACCTATCTTGCTGAGTCTGGCGCTCCAGCTACTATTACTAATGAAGGCGGATTTTATAAGCTTCAATCTTCTGACGGAGAGATTACGGCTTTTCTTCCCAATGGACGGCTTAACCATATTCAGAGTCCTAATGGTACACAGATTACAGCCGAATATACTAATGGTATTCTCTCTAGCCTAGTAAGTTCCGAAGGAGAAAGCCTAACATTTACCTATAATCAACAGAATCGAATCAGTACTGTAACTGATCAAGCGCAACGCACCACGACTTACAGTTACGATACTAAAGGTCAACTCTTAACTAACATTACTGATGTAGCTGGTACAACCACCTACACTTATAATGATAATTATGCTTTGACCTCTATTACCCATCCTGATAACACGAAGATTAGTTTTGAATATGACGATCAGGGTCGTTTAGTACGGGAAAGTCTGGGCGAGAGTGCTGAGTCAATTACCTACGAGTATGACTCTGTAGGCGGTTTTATCGCTACTGATGCTAACGGTTCTCAAACTCTGATGCTGCTTAATGATCGAGGTCAAATAGCACAGTTACAAGATGCACTAGGTCGAGTCACGCAACTGTATTATGATGATGATGGAAATTTAAGCAAAACGATCAATGCCGATAATACAGCTACTGTATTCACCTACAATGAGCAAGGTCAAATCACTAGCCAAACTGATTCGCTTGGACAGCTTATTCAGTTTGCTTATGAGCCTAATTACGGTCTTTTAACAAAAGTCACAGATGCTCGTGGTAATGCCATTAACTATAGCTACGACAGTCAAGGAAAATTGCGTTCTATTGATTATGGAAATGGTATTAGCGAGACTTTTGACTACGATTCTCAAGGAAATGCGATTCGCACATTTAATCGCCGCGATCAACAAACTACCTATACTTACGATGAGCAGGGAGTTTTACAAAGACAGAGTAGTATTGACGGTTCTTTTTACGAATATACCTATGATGGTCGTGGCAATATCCAATCAGTTACCGATCTACGAGGGACAACATATCTTGAATATGATGCAGCAGATCGCATTACAAAAATCACAGATACACTAGGAAACTTCCTCTCCTACACTTATGATACTGCTGGTCGTCGGACAAGCATGGTCGATCCAGCCGGTAATACAGTTAACTATCATTATGAAAATACAGCCGGGCGACTGATTGGTTTGACTGATGGAAATAATAATCCCATTATCACCTATGCCTATGATGAGGTAGGTCGTCTGGCGCGGGAAGATAAAGGTAATGGCACTTACACAATTTATACTTACTATGCTGATGATCGAGTTCAGAGCTTAGTTAACTACAAAGCCGATGGCTCAGTTAATTCTAGTTTTTACTACACTTATGAAAGTGCAGGCCGTCAAAGCGAAGTAACTACACTAGACGGCCAATGGAGCTATACTTACGATTCCATTGGACAGTTAACCAATGCTATTTTCGACTCCAGTAATCTCAATATTTCCGATCGCAACCTTACTTACTTCTACGATGCCGCCGGCAATCGTATTCGTACTATTGAAAATGGAGTAACAACTGAATACACAACGAATAATCTCAATCAGTATCTAGCCGCTGGGATAACTGACTACCAATATGATGCGGATGGCAATCTAATATCGAAGACCATAGGAGATCAGACTTGGAGTTATAGCTATAATGCTCGAAATCATTTAATTAGTGTCATTGAACCAAATGGCAATCAGACTCAGTATGAGTACGATGTATTTGGTGATCGTGTTGCTACTATTTACAACGGGCAAAGGACTCAATATTTAATCGACCCCTTTGGTTTAGGAAATGTAGTGGGAGAATACGATGATAACAATAATTTGATTGCTCGATACATTCATGGACTAGGGCTAGAAACTTTTACCAGGGCTGATGGTCAGACCGGCTACTATGATTTCAACGATATTGGTTCTACCGTAGGAATAACAGGTACAAATGGTCAATATCTCAATCGTTATGTATATCAGCCTTTTGGGCAAGAAATTTTTGAAACTGAAACCTTGACTAATCCCTTCGAGTTTGTCGGACAGTGGGGAGTCATGGAAGAAGCCAATGGACTCGACTTCATGCGGGCCAGGTATTACGATAGTCTCCTGGGTCGATTTACCGCAACCGATCCACTAGGGATTGAGGGCGGAATCAATTTATATTCCTATACTCAGAACAATCCGATTAGTGCTATCGATCCAAGTGGTGAACTTCCAGTATTTTTAATTCCCGCGTTAGTTGGATTAGGAACAGGTATTGCCACGGATATTGGCATACAACTTTTGCAAAATGGCCGTCGTTTTGATTGTATAGACTGGGGAAGTGTTGCTCTATCCGGTGGTTTAGGTGCTTTATTTGGCACTTTTGGTCCAACGGGCGCAATCTTTGGACGAGGGCGATACCTCGGTGGAAGGTCTGGCATCTTAAATCGGGGGAATACCAGGCTAGGTTGGAGTTGGCATGGTTCTCCTCAGTCTGGAAGGAATTACTTTACGCTTCATGGGGGTAAGCCTGGTACAAAAGGTCACTGGCATCTTCGAGATTATGGGATTCCAGAAATTCCGGGTCCTGCCAATTCTTACCCAGTGGGTGAGGGGTTAGTTGGAGGTGGACTTGGTGGCGGTGCAATAAATGGTAGCCCTGATTGTGACGATCCTGAACCACCAGAACCACCAACTCCCCCTGGAAATCCAGGACCGGGTGGTTCAGTTCCGATTATCCGTCCCTCCGATCCCAACGACATCGTAGGACCAGCAGGATTTGGCGATGAAAACTGGATTACCTCGCAAACCCTCCCCTATACCATTCGCTTTGAAAACCAAGCCAGTGCGACTGCACCTGCTCAAACTGTTTACATTACCCATCCCTTAGACTCTGACGTTGATTTCCGTACCTTCCGCTTAGGTAGTTTCGGTTGGGGAGGCTTAACTTTTACTGTTCCTGAAAATCGTTCTTTCTACAATCAACGTGTGGATTTAACGGAAGAACATGGCTTCTTGGTTGATGTTTTTGCTGGTATTGACATCCAAAAAGGCGAAGCTTTCTGGACATTAACTACTATCGATCCAGAAACAGGTGAAACTCCCGAAAACCCCTTAATCGGCTTCTTACCTCCCAATAACGAAGATGGAGTAGGCGATGGCTTTGTTACCTATAGCATTCGTCCTAGTCGCACGGCTGAAACAGGAGATGTCATCGATGCAGAGGCGACCATCATCTTCGATACGGAAGAACCCATCAGCACTCCACCTATTTTCAACACCCTTGATGTTGATAAACCTAGTAGTGAAGTTAATGACTTACCTGCAACCACCCCAACCCCTGAATTCCTCGTCAGTTGGACAGGAACAGATACAGGATCAGCTTTGGCGACTTATACTATCTATGTGTCGGATAATGGCGGAGAATACACGATTTGGCTCAATAATACTGAGTTAACCGAAGCCAATTACACGGGGACAGCTGGACATACCTACTCCTTCTACTCAGTTGCAGTTGATAACACAGGTAATACAGAAGCAGCACCGACGACGGCAGATGCAACCATACAAATCGGTGGCGCAGTTAATCAACCTCCACAAATCTCGGTCAATGCAGGCTTAACTCTTAATGAAGGAGCTAATTCTGCTATTTCTAATAGTCTGCTGGCTGTTACAGATGCAGATAATACCGCAGATCAGTTAACTTTTACCATCAGTACGATTCCGACAAATGGTAATTTACAACGCAATGGAGTTACTTTAGCGGTTAATAACACCTTTACCCAAGCTGATATTAATAGTGGCTTACTATCCTACATTCATAATGGCGGAGAAACTATCAGTGATAGCTTTAGCTTTACGGTAGCCGATGGAGCAGGTGGTAATATTAATGTCACAAGTTTCGTCATCACAGTTAACCCAGTAGATGACGCACCAACTGTCCTCAATCCGATTACAGATGTCAATGTTGACGAAGATGCAGCCAATACCGTCATTGATTTAACTAACGTTTTCACTGACATCGACAATGACATCGCTTTAATTGTTAAATCAGTATTCGTCAATAACAATCCGGGATTAGTCACCGCTACCATCGTTGACAATCAGTTAACCCTTGACTACCAAGACAATCAATCTGGGATAGCTAATATTACAATTCGGGGAACATCCAACGGTAAAACTGTTGACGACACTTTCCTAGTAACAGTTAACCCAGTAGATGACGCACCAACTGTCCTCAATCCGATTACTGATGTCAATGTTAACGAAGATGCAGCTAATACCGTCCTTGATTTAACTAATATCTTCACTGACGTTGATAATGACATCGCTTTAATTGTTAAATCAGTATTCGTCAATGACAATACCGGATTAGTCACTGCTACCATCGTTGACAATCAGTTAACCCTCGACTACCAAGACAATCAATCAGGGATAGCTAATCTGACAATTCGGGGAACATCCAACGGTAAAACTGTTGACGATACTTTAGTAGTTACAGTTAACCCAGTAGATGACGCACCAACTGTCCTCAATCCGATTACTGATGTCAATGTTGACGAAGATGCAGCTAATACCGTCCTTGATTTAACTAATGTCTTTAGTGATGTTGATGGAGATGTGATTGTTAAATCAGTATTCGTCAATAGTAATCCGGGATTAGTCACCGCTACCATCGTTGACAATCAGTTAACCCTTGAC
>NZ_JADBUE010000044.1:0-5156 GCF_020245805.1 Microcystis sp. M179S2
AGCAAAATCGGATGATTTAAAACAACATCTTACCCTAGAAAATTTAACCCGTATGATGAGGGAATTAGGGGGAGAATGGGAACTTACCCTTAAATTTCCTGAGCAACAAGTGATTAAATTAAGTAGTGAGCGCCCGTAGTTTCGTAGGTTGGTTTGAGCGAATAAATATGTTAAAGAAACCCTCTCAATTCTCAGGGAAAGCGAAACCCAACACCCAACACCTAAATCCGTCTGAATCTTTTTGTTGGGTTGCCTTGGGTCTATAGTTGGGTTTCCTTACGTCAACCCAACCTTGTATGATGATTAGCGGCTAATTGATCGGCAATAAGAGACTCCCCCGCTCTTTGAAGGCTTGAAATAGCCAAGTCTTGAAGTCTTTGTCAAAAATTAGCTTATTTTTTCGAGAAATTACTGCATTTTTAACATCCATTCTACCGCGCGTTCATACAGTTCTAAATTACCAGTTTTTATCAAAGCATTAGCGGCTTTTTGCAAATAGTTAAGGCTCGCTACTCGACTACTAGGATTTTTATCGTCGTAGGTGGCAAGCGCCAAATTATAATAAGCTTCGCCATAATTTGGCTGATAAGTAATTGCTAATTGATAATCGGTGATCGCTTCCTTCTTATCGCCCATTTTTTCCTTAACTAAACCTCGATTATAGTAAGCTTCAGCATAGTTAGACTGGAGAGAAATAGCCATATTTAAATCCTCCAAAGCACTGGCATTATCTCCCAAATCAAAGCGAATAACTCCCCGGTTATTATAGGCAATAGGATTATTGGAATTCAAGCTAACTGCCTTATCTAAATCCTCTAAAGCACCCTCCTTGTCCCCAGTTTGTCGTCGAATAATACCACGATTATTATAGGCGATCGGATTCTCCGATATTCTCGGTGTTACTTGTACATTATCGGGAATAGTAGCGGTATCAGTGCGTGCATTTCCCCGATTACTATACGCTGTCACATCGATAGGATTAATGCTCAAAGATTGCAGGTAATCTGTAATCGCTACTTGGTCATCTCCCACGTCAGCGCTACTATTACCACGACTATAGAAAATTCTCGCATCACGGACTTTTTGTAGGAATACATTATAATCCTCGATCGCTCCCTGTTTATCCCCTTTTTCAAAACGCGCATTAGCCCGTTTATGATACCCTTCTGGATCGTTAGGATGGGCAACTATATAAGTAGTATAATCTCTTTCGGCCGCAGCAAAATTTTTCAGAGCAAAATAAGCATCTCCCCGGGCTTGAGCATGACAAGAGACATTATAATTAGGACGAAAATCGGTTTCTCTGGAGTTATAAAAATAATTTCTGTCGGCAGATTCTCGGATATTTTCGCTACAGACAGATCGAGAAGTAAAACTAGGTGTATTAATCCCATCATCTTGGGCTAAGGCAATATTATAATTATCTACTGCCTCCTGATAACGACCCAATTTATACAGCACTAATCCCCGATGATAGTGAGCGGCTGCATCATGACGATTTCGTGCTACTGCCGCAGTAAAATCCTCTAAGGCTCCTGCGTATTCTTGATATTTATTGGCTCGCATTAACCCCCGATATACATAGGCTTTTGCGTCTTGGGGTTGCAGATAAATTGCTTGGTTATAATCTTGAATTGCCCCTTGATTATTGTTGAGTCTTAGGTGAGCATAACCCCGTTTAAGAAATGCTCTAGAATGGGGAATTTTATCGTAGTTGGGATTAATACGGATGACAAGTGCTAAGTCTTTGATGGCTCCATTATAATACTCGATCGCTGTTTGATACCCTTGGGGGGAATTAGAAGATAAATTGGCTAATTCGACTTCCTCGTCAGCCATTTCAATTTGTACTCTGGCACGGTTTTGATAACTGCTAGGAGCATTCTTGGCTAAAAATAGTTTGGGTGAGCATTTTAAAACGATTTTATAATCCTTAAAAGCCTCTCGTTTTCTCCCTATCTTTTCTAAAGCTATGGCCCGATTATAATAGAGTTCAATTAGATCGGGTTGGTATAAAATAGCCAGATCATAATCTTTGATAGCCTCTGCATAATTTCCCCACTGAGAGTATAGCTGTCCTCGATGATAATAGCCGCGATAATTTTCAGTTTCATAACCGATAAAACGCTGATAATAATCTAAAGCCAAGGATTGATGATCGAGCAAAGACGCAACACTTGCTAGGTTAAAGTAAACTTCACTTTCATTGGGATTATATTTAAAGGCTTGCCGAAAATCTGCTTGAGCAGCTTCTAATAATTTTAGCTGATGCTGCTTCCTTATTGGCCTTTCTGACTCAATAAGGGGTGTTTCTTCCTCAATAACAGGGATTTCCTCAACTATAGGTTTTTTTTCCTCAATAACAGGGATTTTCTCAACTATAGGCGTTTCTTCCTCAATAACAGGGATTTCCTCGGCTATAGGGGTTTCTTCTTCCTCCATCGCCATGGCTAACTTTAACTTACCTCTTTGATAATAGGCTTGAGCTAGTAACTGTCGATCTTTGAAGGCGGGAGCATTATAATTACTATACCAAATGTATTGACTGAAATCATCGAGCGCACCGTTTCGATCGTTGATTTTTTCTCGCGCCATTCCCCGTTGAAGATAAAGTTTAATCGTACCAGGATCGCTAGGATAGACTCGCAGAGTGGCTGAATAATTAGCAATTTCTCTTTTAAGAGCATTAGTATCAACTTCTTCCCTAGAAATAACGGGACATTGTAGGTTTTCTACTGCTTTAACTGAGCTAACTTCTAAACCCAATAATTCCCAAAACAACAGGGGAGACAATAAAAATATTTTTCTAAAAAGCTTGACATTTAAACGATTTTGTGCGGGGGGGGTAACGGCTTGCTCTGTCAGGGTTTTAGCGATTAAGGATTGTTGTGGCATGATGATTAAAAAAATTTGCCCTAAATATAATTTGGTAATTTAATTATAACTGAACTTCTCCCGTATGAATATATTAGCCATGGCTAAAAGTCTTACAGAGCCTATGCTAAAGCTGGGTAATTTTAATGTACTAATGAGAATGAACGTCTGAAATCCTTATTTTCCTGAGAAGCGCCATGGAGTAAGGGTATCGTTGGGCAGCTTAACTAATACACTTGTTCTGTCTAGGCTGGCTACGATTGCTCGCTGCCGGTCGGCACTTAAGGGCAAGGTTTCCACTTTCCCCGACTGGCTCCTGAATCCTCACCCCACCAAGAAACATTTTCAGCCAACCCTATTTAAGAGCCAATTTTAAAGGCTTCTAGAAATAAACTATAGGTGATACCAATTTTGAGTAAATTGAAAGATTCTCGCAGAATCGGTGCGGGTTTAGCCTGAGAACTTTTTCGGTAAACAATCCGGCTAATCGCCTCCGTAAACAGCACTAATAAACCGGCCGCGGTGACATCCCATTGAGCAGTTTGTCCAGCAGTGGTGACAATTGCTTGACCAGAAAAAATTCCAAATAAAACACAAATTATCTGTAGGGAAATCCGCCGCCAAGGATTACCAAAAAAGCGATTAAATCGACTGCTGGTGACATTAGCCAGCGTACTCAAACGGGTGCGTTGCATGGCCATATTTATTTAGAAGTAATACGATTAAGAAGCCACAAAGAAGTAACGATACCAGTAAAGTGAGCGAGAATTGTATTAGTATTAGCCTGCACAATTAACAGGTCAACCGAATTAACAAATTGACTGGGGTTAGAGGCAACATTAAAAGTACCTTGGGGAACATTGAGGGATTTAATTAAGACGATTCCCGCTAACGCTTGCGCTCCCAAAATCGTTAAAAACATCCCGATAATATTAGCGATTAAACCCTGACGGATTAACTGAATAGTATCGGATTTTTTCGGGCGACTATCTTGATCACCTCTCAACATTTGACGGGCAATTTTCATGTAACGAGAAGAAAAGAAAATGGCGACCACCAAGAAACCAGCCCCACCAATGGCACATAAAACACCGATTTCAATGCCAGAAGTGCGTTGTCTCGTCCCTAATAAACTAGCGGTAGCAATCAGTAATAAAACCCCTGAAATTACGCCCAGGACAATCTGCGTCCAAAAACCGATTCTTCCCTGACGTAAAAGGATATTAGCAGCCCGTTGGACGGCGGGAGGCAAGGAATAAAGATCAGAATCTCTAGGGGTGGATATATTGGTAATTTCTGATTGTTTGTCTCTCATCGGGGTTAAGCTAGGGTTGGGTAAATCTGGTCTTGATCTATTTTCGTCTTTTTTTTTGCCCATGGCTAGAGATTTAATTTTGGCACTGACTGGCTATCTGTTTAGCTTCCACCTGTAAACGCTGGGCCATGCGAAACATTTCTTGACCGGTGTGGAGAGAGTGATCGTCGTAGTTAAGGGTAAAGGTTTCTAATTCTTCTAGTCCGTCAGTGAGATGATTGAGACAGTAGTAAAGAGAAGCGGCCACTTTGGCCATTTTGGCAGGGTTGGGCCTTTGGCAAAAGAGGGTTTTGGCTCGATCGAGATTTTGGCGACAGGTTTCTAGATAGTCTTGAAAAACAGCCATTAACTGATCATCGAAGGGATCGGCGGATAGGTGATCGATCTGACCTTTGAGAGGCCGGATAATTTGACCGATCAGGCGATTAATCGGGCTATAGGTCTGGTTATACCACTGTTTGACCAAGACCTCGTCTTCCTGGACTGCCTCTTTGTAACGATGGTAATTTGCCTGGGCGGTGGCAGTGCGTTGGACGCGGGGAGAATTGGCGATTATTTGGTTATCGTAGTCCTTTCTTAGCCTCGGATCGCTTAAAATCTCGTAGGCGGCGTTAATAGCGACGATTTTATCGTGACTGGCACTATCGTTTTGACTATCGGGATGGAATTGTCTGGCTAAACGCCGATAGGCCTGTTTAATCTCGTCAGGGGTCGATTTATGGCTGATTTCTAAGGTTTGGTAGTGGTTGCCGGTCATCGAAAATTTGGGTCTGAAACCCCGTCGTAGAACGACGGCTTTACTGTTAAATATTAGAACATTTACGAAATATATGCTAAAATGTGAGGCATGGAAAAAGCCTATTCGTTTCGATTTTACCCCACACCAACACAAGAGTCGCTATTGCGGCGCACATTGGGCTGTGTAAGATTAGTTTACAATAAAGCTCTCCACGAACGAACACAAGCA
>NZ_JADBUE010000045.1:0-3634 GCF_020245805.1 Microcystis sp. M179S2
CTTGAGTGCTGCTTCACTTTCAGATATTTCTATCTTATAAACTCCTGCCATATTTTTCCTTTAACTCTACTAATATGATATTCTAGCCTATCTGTAGTCACATTTTGGAGAATTGGTATTACCTTTATTCCCCACTTCTTGGGTTAAGATTCGTTTAATCCAAGCGGCATCACTTTCTAAATAGGGGGTAATTTCTACCTTGACTTCTTTTAAATTTCCCTGTGTATCATATTTCTCCCCTCCTTCAGTGACTTTTAACCGACCTAAATTTCGCTGTTGTCGATAGCTGTCTAAGTCTAGATAACGCTGTCCCCTGGCTGTGGTATTTCGTTCGCCAATTCTGACAGTTTCCTTAGTAGTGACGGGGACTCCCACTTTCACCACTTTGGCAGTTTCATTACCGGCAGTGGCAGGCGTTCGCTTTTCAAAAATATGCCAATTTGTCACCAAGACTTTACCCTGTCTCAGTTTGTCCATCAGGTGAGAGGGTACGAGGTCACGGGTGCGATATAAAGAAGCTTCCCCATTGTCGGGGTTGAGTTCCTGCAATCTGCTTTTAATGGTGATATTGGGACAGACAATTAGGACAACATCGGAGAATTTAGCGTTACTGCGCTCTGCTACTTTGTTGAGGATGGACCGTGCTGCTAACATCCCCATCACTGTTGTTTTACCGCTTCCAGTTGCCATCTTACAGGCGTAGCGGATGAAGGCTTTCAGGGTGGTGTCAATGGGGGTGTCTTGGGGAATGTAAATCCCTTGGCGAAAGTCGGCCCGTGATTCAATCAGGAAAATGATGGTTTCTACTGCTTCTTTTTGAGCAAAAAATAGGCGATGTTCTCTTCCTTCTCGGTTCCAATAGTCCAATAGTTCTAAGGTGGTACGACTGACCCCGGGATAGTTTTCGTTTCTCCATTCTTTGACTTTGTTCCTGATGCGGTTAACCAAGGTCATTTCATAACCCGGAAAAAATTCATCGGGGGGTGAAAGTTTGAGAACTTTTCCTAATTCCCATTCGCTGTCACCTTCCCGGGGGGGATAGACAATAGCTGGTCTTCTCCCTTCTTTTAATTCCGGTTCATAACCTTCTCGGATGAACCAATAACGGGAGGGTTCATCAAAGGGTGAGTTGAGAATCGGTTCGTTGACTTCGTAGGACATAGGGTTATTTAGGATTTTTTTCTTATGTATTAACTCAAGGCAAACTCGGTTAAACTGCGTTTATAGGGAGCCTGAAAACCTAAGACTATATCTTGTTTGGGAACACCAGCCGCGATTAATTGATTGGCAATGCCGATTTCTGTTCCATCTCTTTGAATCCAGATTTTGTCATCTTTTATGTCAAGATGAATAATCACACCATAGATTCGCTTTTGCTCTTTCCACCCAATATTTAAGACTTGGTAATGATGGCGTTTTGTGTCAAAAATAAGTTGATTTTCTCTGTCATTTTTGCTGTCATTAACTGAATGTTGGGTGAGAATGTCTTGAATCAGTTGAGAGTAGTTTATTCTTTCCATAATACCACCTCTTGTTTGAGAGAATTAAAGATTAAAAGTTTAATTTGATATTCGGCTACAGCGTCTTGAATAAATTGACGAGAGAAGAAGTCTTCATAGGTATCTTGAGGAATGGCTAGATAAAGAATACTTTCGGGTTGTTCCTGTCTTAATGCTAACCGATAATTGAGGATTTGTCCTAATGCCAGATGAAATTCGGTAACTTCTGATGCGCCTAAAAAAGATTTAATCTCTAGGGCAATTTTTTGACCTAATTTTTCGGCGGCAATTAATCTTTCCGCACCTAAGTCGATGTAAAATTCTACGTCATTGACTTTAAGATAAAGGGTGTCATGGGTGATATTCCAGCCATCTTTTTCGATAGCAATACACACGGATTGATGAAAAATATCTTTGGCTGACATAGAATTTTCTAAGTATAAGCAAGCTCGATAAACGGCTGATTTAACTTCATCAAGGGTTCATCAAAAGGTGAGTTGAGGATGGGTTCGTTGACTTCGTAGGGTAGGACATTTCGATTTTGGATTTTGGATTTTGGATTGATTAATTTTCTAGCAGGTTTTGAGGTTGTCTCATATTAACTCCTTTTTAAGCAACTCGAAATGGAATATTGTCAAGGATGACTTGGGGGACATTTCCTGTTCCTAAAACATCTTTAGCGTCGAGAATTTCAATGCCAACTAAAAGATCATTATCATCAAGGTTTAAGGTAATTTCATCGTTTAACTGAAGATTTCGACATTCATGTTTTCCCACTACAAGTCTAATATAAAGGGCATCAATTTCTGCATCGTAGCTAATTTTCATTTTGTTTCCTTTAAAAATAGTAGGTGTAATAAGTTTTTTCTTTGTTTTTATCGGAACCTAATCACAAAATAATCTATCTAAATTGCGATACCCGCTAACAATTCTCAGGACAAAAATACCATCATCATGAACATTATAAAAAATGATGTAATCTCCTACTAAAAATCCCCTTAAATTAGGTCTAACTTGTTCATATCGTTTTCCCATATTAGGAAAATTAGCTACTAATTTACATTTTTGGCGTATCGCATCAAACAGATTACTAGCAGAGCGTGGATTATTTTGAGCCAGATAATTACAAATTTCATTAAGATCATTAATTGCCTCTTGGGAGAATTGATAAATTGCCATTATTCTAAGCCATATTCTTCTCTTAATCTTGTTTTTAACTGCTCAAAAACTAATTCCCCATCGGTTACATTACCCGCTAAAATTTGCTCGGTTGCACTATCAATTTTTTGCCGTAACTCCTCTAATTGAGGGTTAGTTTCCTGACCATCTTCTGCTAAAATAATAATTTCTACTCTTTGACCGGCTCGAAAGGGTAAATCGGATAAAATTAACTGATGCGATCGCTCAATTGTCACATATTTTTTGTAAGCATTCATATTAGTTTTCCTTTCTTTAACTCAGCTAATTTAAACTTTTAACCACTAACAACTCATTCCCCCTATCATCAATCACCTTAACGGCAATTTGCCGATGTTCTCCCACTGCAAAAGCTGCGCTGGTTGTCCCTGCTAGATGTTCCCAGACCGATTCCTCATAGGTTCCCTTTAAAGCTTTCTGAATCGAATCCCAAGCGCCGGTACGGGGAAAAAATGCCTGATTGACGTGGAAACATAGGCCATTGTAGTCAGTATCGAGAAACCAAGCCGGGACATTCTTACCCGGTTCCGAGTCCACTTTCATTGTAACCGGGTCAAACACATCCAACCCCAATAACTCCACTTGATATTTACCCTCAGGGATGGGATTAATCCTAATCTCTGGCAGTCCACAGACGCTGAATATCTGGGAACTCCTCATGTTTTTGAGTAAATCCCCCATCAGCAGGTCTGGAGTTGCTTGGATGTAAGTCGCGGGAATCCCCACCGTATCCTGACAGTTTTCTACAAACTGACGAGCGCTAGGAGCGATCGCAAAGCCAAGGACGAACAGATGAGCGTATTGTTTTTGACATCCTCGCCGCCCTAAAAGTGCGGCGATTCCTAAACCTCACGATTTAAGTTTCTGCTTCCACCACCGTCGCATACCACAGTTAAAAAACCATGTACTGTCTTACACAGAGTCCACAGACTTTCGCC
>NZ_JADBUE010000046.1:0-3486 GCF_020245805.1 Microcystis sp. M179S2
AAATTAACTTCTTGGTTAGGATAGACAAGAGGCAAGGGGTGCCTCTCACATTTGCAGAAATACCGACAATCAGCAATTATCAGTGACCCTTAAATTATTACAGACATATCAGCAGCTGCCTGTAAGCATCCCACCGAAAAACCAATGCGCTCTAGGGTTTGGGTAGGGTTGATTCATGAATCAACCCTACTATAGAGTTCTTGCATAATTAATTTTTGAGAGTGCAAAAATGAGATGCACCCAGAGGTAAGAGGTAGTTATAAGCGTTAAAGATAAACCACAGAGACACAAAGAACACAGAGAGCCGATTTTTTTCTAGACTGTTGAGATGGTCGAAAATTGAGATTTTAGTTTAAACGATGCCACTCAACGATTTTATTGCCTACTTTCAAAATAATTGCTTGACCTAAACCCAGTTCTTGTGTCACATTAACTAGATGGGCGAAATTTTGACGGGTGATTGCTAGTCCCTCCAAACAAGCTAGACAATCGAGACAGAGAACCGTAGAGAATTCCCAGGTTTGTCGGTAAACACGGCAATTATCCGGTAAAAAAGCCACAAGAGCGCGAAAATGAGTCAAAGCGGCTTTCTCAAAATTGGCGCTAGTGCAGTCAAAAGACGAGTGCTGATAGCTCATAAAAACTTTGCCTGATAGGGAGAGAGCAGGGTTTTCCTCAGACTAGCACCTCGCTTCTGGGGATCACGTTCCCTTTAGAATTTCTCAATAGACTGGCAAATCCCCCCAGAGGAGTATCGTTACCCGCGAGCCAATTGCTAGAAGCTAGGTTTCTTCCCAGAGATAGTGTACTGTAGATATTGATGTCCTTCCGGCTGGCAAGATAACCTATAAATTTCCCCACTCGTCCCCAGCGATAAAAGGCTGTATTTAGTCAAAAATCAAGTGTTGACTTTGATGCCAAACTTGCCTAGTAAAAAATGATCACAGCCTCAAGTTGCCGCTTAACTAATTGACTACTTAACTGATAACTGGTAACTAAGATTATGAATAATGCAATTGTCAAACCGAGAGATGTACAAGTAGCACCGATAGCCGCCGATACTTTTGTCTTTCGTTCCCGCACTTGGGACCGGTTAAAATTCGAGATCGAATACGGATTACAAAAGGGAACTACCGCCAATAGTTATCTGATTAAAAGTGAAAAGGTCGCTCTTTTTGATCCACCGGGGGAATCATTTTCGTCCATATTTTTAGAGGCTTTAACTAAAAGAATCGATCCGAAAACTATTGATTATATTATCCTCGGTCACGTTAACCCCAATCGTGCCGTCACCCTCAAGGCACTTTTAGAAATCGCTCCTCAAGTCACTTTTGTTTGTTCTAATCCAGGGGCAATTTCCCTGAAAAAAATTCTCGAAACCGAAGCATTAAATCTGTTGGTTGTCAAGGGGGAAGAAATATTAAATTTAGGAGCAAACCATCAATTAGAATTTATCCCCACTCCTAACCCCCGATTTCCCGATCAACTCTGTACCTACGACAGTAAAACTGATATTCTCTACACCGATAAATTATTCGGGGCGCACGTTTGTGGCGACCAAATTTTTGATGAGGGTTGGAGCGTTTATAACGAAGATCGGCGTTATTATTTCGATTGTCTCATGGCTCCCTATGCGGGCCAAATTAGCAACGCTTTGGAGAAATTAGCCGCTAAATCGCCCTTATTTTATGCCGTTGGTCACGGTCCTCTGGTGCGTTACGGGATGCACGAATTGACCCTTTCCTATCAACAATGGTTAGCAGTACAAAAGTCCCAAGAGTTGACAATCGCCCTGATTTATGCTAGTGCCTACGGCAACACCGCCACCCTTGCTCAAGCGATCGCCATGGGAATCACGAAAGCGGCAGTAGCAGTGACGGCGATTAATGCCGAGTTCGCTGAACCAGACGAGATCAAAACGGCGATCGAAAAAAGTGTCGGTTTTATCTTTGGTTCCCCCACTTTGGGGGGACACGCACCGACTCCCATCCAAACCGCCTTGGGGATTACCCTGTCCAATGGCGATAAAAGCAAGCTGGTGGGGGTTTTTGGCTCCTACGGTTGGAGTGGGGAAGCGGTCGATCTTTTAGAAGGTAAATTCCGGGATGGCGGTTATCGCTTCGGTTTTGAGCCAATTCGGGTTAAATTTAAGCCCACGGAGGCAATTTTAAAGACCTGTGAGGAAGCGGGAACCGATTTCGCTCAAGCAGTCAAAAAAGCTCGCAAAAGCAGACAACCGAAAACTAATGTTAACCAATCCCAAAGCGATCGGCGATCGCAGGCTCTGGGCCGTTTGGTGGGTTCTCTCTGTATCGTCACCTGCGAATTGGGAGAATTGCGCGGCGCCATGTTAGCCTCTTGGGTATCGCAAGCGACGTTCACTCCCCCCGGATTGACTATTGCCGTGGCAAAAGAACGAGCGATCGAGTCTCTGCTTTATAGCGGTACGCCTTTTGTCCTTAATATCCTCCAAGAAGGTCAACATTTGGCTTTAATGAAGCATTTTCTTAAACCTTTTACTCCAGGAGAAGATCGTTTTGCTAATATCGAAACCACTAAAGCTGAGAACGGTGGGCCGATTCTGGCCGAAGCGCTCGCTTATCTGGAATGTCGGGTGGAACAACGAATGGAGTGCGGTGATCATTGGCTGCTTTATGCGATCGCAGAAAAAGGCAGGGTTTTACACCAGGGTTTAACCGCCATCCATCATCGCAAATCTGGCAGTTATTATTAACTCATGGTGACGGGCAAGGGATCGCAAAAAACAAGGGTTTCGGCTGATCCCGAAAGTGAACAATACTCTCCCCTATCCTTCTGCTACTGTTTGTAAAACAAGATCATTGACATCCTCACCGCCGTAAACGGACGGCGATTCCCTACAGATCAAACAAACTTAATTGAACGATCTTTGGATGGGTTGACGCTTCACGGGATGCTGCTTCTTTAACAGAAGTCTTACACCTTCCTCTGCGTCCGTTTTTTGAGGTCTCCGATTGCCCACCGGCGACCTTGATATTAATTGCGGCGTTCACGTCCCTATCATGGAAAGTCCCACAAAAAAGACATTCCCACTCACGGATATTTAATGCTTTCTTACCGCCGATATTCCCACAACAGGAACATCGCTGAGACGTTGGCTCCCATCGGGAAATTATCCGAAAATCACGCCCATATTTATCAGATTTTGCCGATAGCATATCTCGAAAAGAACGCCATCCCAAATCTGATATAGCACGGGATAACTTGCGATTTTTAACCATTCCCGATGTGTTTAAATCCTCTAAAATTATCGTTTGATTTTCACGAACAACTCTAGTGGATAGTTTATGCAAGAAATCAGTACGAGTGTCTTTAATCTTTGCATGGATTTTAGCTACTCGTTTCCTAGCTTTTTCCCGTCGGTTACTTCCTTTCTGTTTTCTAGAAAGGTTTTTCTGTGCCTTTATTAGTCGTTTTAATCGTTTTTTTAACGGTTTAGGAGCGTCT
>NZ_JADBUE010000047.1:0-26566 GCF_020245805.1 Microcystis sp. M179S2
AGTAAAAATATTTTGGCCGCAGGGCTTGCGGTGTCAGTCTGTAGAGCGACCATAAGACCAGAACAGAGTAAATCTGTTAAGGCAGGTGCGGAACCCCGCAAGGGAAAGAAGCAGAAACCCAAATCGTGAGGTTTGGGAATCACCGTCCGTTTACGGCGGTGAGGATGTCAAATCGGTAGTCTCGCGGAATTAGCTCACCAACGACAAAAATATATTCTTAGCCATCTCGACAGTAATGGCAACGTGGAAGAACTCGCTCAAGAATGGGTGCAAACACTGCTCGCTAATTTGACAACTTAATAAGTACCTAAGCAAAATTAATTAGGGCTTGCTGAATAATGGTAAAACCCTTTTAAAATAAGGCTTTTGACCTGTTAAAGTCCGATGTTAGTGCAAGAAAATAGGATTGGGACTTTCAAAAACCTTGCATTATCCTTCTTGTAGTACATAGCTTGGTACAAAAAACAATGGCAACAAAGCCCGAAACGACCGGCTACTGACTCGGAGACTCCTGACTCCTACCCCCAGGAAAAACTTTTTCAGCAGACCCTAATTACACATCTAAGCCACTACTCCGTCAGACTTCTGGTGTGAGGAAACAGTGAACTGAAAACTCAAATCCGATCCCTAATAGCTGTCTCCCGTCTCCCGTCTCCCGTCTCCCGTCTCCCGTCTCCCGTCTCCTGTCTCCTGTCTCGACTAGGAAATTAATTTTGCACGACTACTTAGTTTCTGGAAAATTCCCCCAAAAAAGAGGCCACTTTCTGGAAGATGGCCTCTAAATTTTTTTGTTAGGGGTTGGGTGTTGGGGTTTTAGGGTGTTAGGGTTTTAGGGTTTTAGTTGAATTCCCCCATTCCCCCACTTCCCTACTTCCCACACCCCACACCCCATCTCCCCATTTCCCCTATTCCCCTATTCCCCAGAAGCATGAGGACCGATTTTGAGAACTAAAACCCCTAAAGGTGGTAAACAAAGATCGATCGAGTAGGGACGGCTATGATAGGACCATTCCTCCGACCATTTACCGCCAAGGTTGCCCATATTGCTACCGCCATATTTACCCGCATCGCTGTTAAAGATTTCCTGATAAAAACCGGGATGGGGTACACCAACGCGATAATGGCTGTGGGGTTGGGGAGTAAAATTACAGACCACCACCAGAAACTCCTGCCAATTTTTGCTCCAGCGCAGGAAAGAAACGACGCTATGACTATTATCACTACAGTCGATCCACTCAAAGCCATCCTGACCAAAATCCTGGGTATATAAAGCAGGTTCACTCTTATAGGTGGCGTTCAAATCAGTAAAAAAGCGTTTTAGCTGTTGATGGGGTTGATGCTGCAAAAGACCCCACTCCAAATCACCCCAAACATTCCACTCACTCCACTGGCCAAATTCCATGCTCATAAACATGGTTTTCTTGCCGGGGTGGGTAAACATATAACTAAATAATGCCCGGACATTGGCAAATTTTTGCCACTCATCCCCCGGCATTTTGCCAATCATATTACTTTTGCCGTGAACCACTTCATCGTGGGACAAAGCCAGCATATAATTCTCGCTGTGGTTATACCACATACTAAAAGTGACATTATTTTGATGGAATTGACGGAACCAGGGATCCATGCCGAAATAATCGAGCATATCGTGCATCCAGCCCATATTCCACTTTAAATTAAAGCCTAAACCGCCCATATAGGTGGGCCAGGACACCATCGGCCAAGCGGTGGATTCTTCGGCAATAGAGAGAATTCCGGGGAAATAGCTAAAAATTACATGATTGACTTGACGCAGGAATTCCACTGCCTCTAAATTTTCCCGGCCACCGTACTCGTTAGCCACCCATTCCCCATCTTTACGACAATAATCGAGATAGAGCATAGAAGCCACCGCATCCACGCGAATGCCGTCAATATGGTACTTATCGAACCAAAAAAGAGCATTAGCCACCAGGAAATTTCTGACTTCGTTGCGACCGTAGTTAAAAATTAAGGTTCCCCATTCCTTGTGTTCCCCTTTGCGCGGGTCGCCGTGTTCATAAAGATGAGTCCCATCAAAGAAAGCTAACCCGTGGCCATCTTTGGGGAAGTGACCGGGGACCCAATCCACTAGCACACCAAGGCCATTTTGGTGACATTGATCGACAAAATACATGAAATCTTCAGGATTACCGTAGCGACTGGTGGGGGCAAAATAACCCGTCACTTGATAACCCCAAGAACCATCAAAAGGATGCTCGGCGATCGGTAATAATTCGATATGGGTGTAACCTAATTCTTTAACGTAGGGAATTAGTTTTTGGGCTAACTCGTAGTAACTCAAAAAGCGCGCCCCAGTGTTCCATTCCGACACGGGAACCGCTTCCCCGGACCCAGAAAGTAAACGGGGGGGTTCGGCACTAGAAGCGTGCAGCCAAGAACCGAGGTGTAATTCGTAAACGGAAACCGGTTGAGTTAAAGGATCGCTATGGCGGCGTTTTTCCATCCAATCGCTATCATCCCAAGTATAGCTATCTAAATTAGCCACGATCGAGGCGGTTTTCGGGCGTACTTCTTGGGCAAAACCGTAGGGATCAGATTTTTCGTAAATATGACCTTCCCAATTTTTGATCTCGTATTTATATTTAGTGCCAACACCGATTTCTGGGATAAACAATTCCCAGACCATATTATTACGTTTCCGCATTTGGTGATCACGACCATCCCAGTTATTGAAATCACCAATAATCGAGACGTTGCGGGCATTAGGGGCCCAAACTGCGAAATAAACCCCTTTAATACCCTCGATTTCGGCTAAATGCGCCCCTAATTTTTCATAAATGCGATGATGGTTGCCCTCCCCAAACAGGTGTAAATCAAAATCGCTGAGTTTGGCAGAACGGAAGGCATAGGAATCATAGATTACCCGTTCCTGTTCTCCCTCGTGGATGCGTAATTGATAATTGTTCAGTTCACCGATATCGATGACGCACTCGAAAAAATGGGGGTGATAAGCGGTCGTCATGGGATATTCTTGTCTTTGGGACGGTAAAATAACCCAAGCGGCCGTGGTTTTCGGTAAATAGGCTCTAACAACCCATTTATTGACTTTTCCTTCTTCTTCTAGGGGATGGGCCCCCAAAACCTCAAAGGGATCGTGATGGAGGTTGTTGACGATTTGATGGACTTGTTCGGGGGATACCACTATAGACATTCATTTACCACTCTTGACATCTACAATACTTATAGCAAGGAAATAGTCATTTTTTCCTTGCCTTCTGGGAATTCTCAAACTGACGGTATATTCTGCCTACTTAGGGTCTGCTGAAAAAGTTTTTCGTGGGGGTAGGGTGTGGCCCCCCCAACCCCCCCGACATCGGGGGGGCAGGTGGGGTGTGGGGAAGTGGGGTGTGGGGTGTGGGGTGTGGGGAAGTGGGGAGAATAAATAAAATAATCTCCTGTCTCGGAGTCTCCTGACGACCGGCTCCTGACTCCTGACCCTAACAACAATTTTTGATTTTTACAAGAGGTCTATGGTAAAACTGCCAATTTATTCCGGCTCTGGTCATTCTCGATTTTACATCTTCCCCAGTATCGGTTATAAACTTATCGCTCAATCTTCTTCCTTTTTATCTCTACACGGTTCTTAACTGGAACGAGTTTGATCCCTAGGAGATTGACTTTCCTCTAATTCAGCTTTGATTTTTACCGAGTCTTCAATCTGCTGGGCCTCTCGCTTAAATTCACTTTCAAATTCCTTGGATGCTTCTTGAAATCCTCGAATCGTTTTGCCTAAACTGCGACCGATTTCTGGTAATTTTTTCGGTCCGAAAACTAGCAGGGCAATCAAGAGAATTAACCCCATTTCTGGTAATCCAATCCCAAAAATATTCATTTTTCTGCTCCTAATAAAAAAATCGCGGTGGGCAATAACCCACCTGCTAAAGTCCGAGGGACAATTCTGCAGCCAAAAATGCCGACAAGATTGTTGGAATCTGTTTACTGACCCCAATCCACATTAAATCCTTCTAAAATTAGGGAGGAGTTGTAGATCTGTAAAATAATCAGCAAAAAGACTAAAAACAGAGCCATAAAAACTCCCATCAGCAAGGTAGTTCCCCAACCGGGAGAAACTTTACCATATTCCGAGTTGAGGGGACGAAGGATTTCACCTAAGCGTGTACGCTGTGCCATAAGTTACCAAGAAAGATCTGTAAATGATAATTTTGTATTGATCCGTAATTTGACGAAGTGCCAACCGGTCAACCCAGTGAGATAAAATCTACTGCTGTTTCCAGTGGAGCTTTTTTGGTCTAATTCCGAACGGAATCGTTTTTCGCCTGCCCTGCCACGCCCACAAGAATCTGCAAGCGCCTACAGTACGGGAATTATTCTAACATTGTTTGGTGATCTTCTCAGGATTTAGGAGATGGTCGATGGGAGTTGAGGTGATGGGGGAGAAGGGAGATGGCAGAAAAAAGCTGATCGATCAGTGATCACTGATCAAGTCTCCTTCGGTGCTATGATTGAGGGTGTAAAGTTTTATTGCAAAGGTATTCGTCTTGGTTAAGCTGAATACTGACAAAAGGTTAACAACACTACCTTAAACAAGCTCTCAAGAGAGGATACAGAGAACACATGGCTTACACACTTCCCCCTTTACCCTACGATTACACTGCCTTAGAGCCTTGTATCACCAAAAGTACCCTAGAATTCCACCACGACAAGCACCACGCCGCTTATGTCAATAACTATAACGGTTTGGTCAAAGATACGGAACTCGATGCTCTCTCTTTAGAAGAAGTTATCGTTAAGGTTGCCGGTGATGCCTCTAAAGCTGGGGTTTTCAATAATGCCGCCCAAGCATGGAATCATAGTTTTTATTGGGACTGCATGAAACCGGCGGGTGGTGGCACGCCTACTGGTGCTTTAGCCGATAAAATTCAGGCAGATTTCGGCAGTTTCGAGAAATTTGTCGAAGCTTTCAAAACTGCGGGCGCTACTCAATTCGGTAGTGGTTGGGCTTGGTTGGTTCTCGATAACGGTACTCTCAAAGTTACCAAAACCGGCAACGCTGACAATCCTTTAACCGCCGGACAGGTTCCCCTCTTAACTATGGATGTGTGGGAACACGCTTATTATCTCGACTACCAAAATCGTCGTCCCGATTACATCAGCGACTTTTTAACTAAGTTGGTTAATTGGGATTTCGTGGCTGCTAATTTAGCGGCGGCCTAAAAATTTGGCTCAGTTAATCAGTTATCAGTTATCAGTTATCAGTTATCAGGGGTTGGGGAGCAGGGAGAAACAATCCATAAGTTGGGAGTTAATCGTACTATTAAAATTGGCCAATCTCTCTAATATTAATTATCCTTAAAATAGATAACCAGAAAAAACTTTTTTAACATCGATCGCGCTTCTCGCACCATGGAACAACCTGTCAGTTGGATTATTCCCCGTCATCCCCGTCCCGATTATCCCCTGTTTGTATTTTTACCCGGAATGGATGGCAGCGGCCAACTATACTATCGTCAGATTAAAAACCTTGCCCCTTACTTCGATCTACGTTGTTTGGTGATTTCCCCGCAATATCTCGGTGATTGGGAGGAATTAAGCACCCTCGTGATCGCTTTATTGGAACAGGAATTAAAGCGACAATCGAGAAAAGTCTATCTCTGCGGTGAGTCTTTTGGCGGCTGTTTAGCCTTGAAAATAGCAACAAAATCACCAAAATTAATTAAAAAACTGATTTTAATTAACCCTGCTTCTTCTTTTAATCAAAGACCTCTTTTAAGCTTGGGAATCGGTATCACCCAGATGATGCCCGATTTCATCCAAGGCAGCTCGGCACTAACTATTTTACCCTTTCTGGCCGCTCTGGGTCGAATATCCCGGGAAGATCGCCGCTCTCTCCTCAAAGCCATGCAATACGTCCCACTGAAGACGATTAGCTGGCGTTTATCCCAGTTACAACGGTTTCAGGTTAGTGCCAGCGAGTTAAAACGTCTGCAATTGGGGGTGTTAGTGATAGCCAGTCAAGGCGACCGACTGTTACCATCGGTAGCGGAGGCTAAACGCCTAATTCAGCAGTTACCCGCGGCAAAATTAACGATTCTGCCCCATAGTGGTCACGCTTGCCTGCTGGAAACCGATATTCATCTCAAAGACATTCTCCATCACCATGCTTGTCTCCCCCGAAGCCTACCCGCAAAAAGTCACTGAGGATGGTTCTTATACCTTTTTTTCGACCGAATTCGGCGAATGTTATCATTCTACCTCTGGGGCAAGGGAAGAGGCTGAGAAAAAATTTATCCTCTCTAGTCGTCTGACAGCAAAAGCAGACCAGAGCAATAATCTGAAAATTCTTGACATTTGTTACGGCTTAGGGTATAATAGCGCCGCGGCCTTAGCGGCCATTTGGCAAGTTAGGGGGGATTGTCGGGTAGAATTATTAGCTTTGGAAAGCGATCGAGTGGTTCCCCTAGCAGCTATTAGAGAAAATCTCTTAAATAGTTGGAGTCAACCAATTCCCGAATATTTAAATGATTTTGCCCATAATCACCGGCTAGACCTGCCTAATCTCACGGCTAAACTGTTAATCGGGGATGCGCGACAGACGATAACCAAGGTGATTGAGGCGGGTTTTCAAGCGGAGGCAATTTTTCTCGACCCCTTTTCCCCGGGTAAATGTCCGCAACTGTGGACGGTGGAGTTTTTAGCTTTAGTGGCGAAATGCCTGAGTCCGACGGGTTATTTAGTCACCTATTCCTGTGCTGCCTCGGTGCGAAGGGCTTTACAATTAGCAGGATTGCAGATTGGGGCCACCGATAGCGTCGGTCGGCGATCGCCGGGGACAATAGCCAGTTTTTTGTCCTTACCCCCATCTTTATCGGCACAGGAACGGGAACATCTGCAAACTAAGGCCGCTATTCCCTATCGAGACGCGACTCTAACCGACCCAGCCGAAGTGATTATACAACGTCGTCGCAGCGAACAGGCTCTCTGTGACTTAGAACCGACTAGCCACTGGAAAAAACGTTGGCAAAGAGCGGTGAGTTCGATCGAAATCTCGGAATGAGAATAGTGTGGTTAAATGCCTGATAATTCGGGCTTTTTGTTGAAGAAAAATTAAGCATCCTGCTGATCGGCTTGTTTTTTTTAGGCTAGTTAGATAGCATAGGTGTAAACAGGACGTTATCTGCACAAAAAAGGTTCCCCGATCAGATAGATTTTTTTATTAAACAAATTCAGCCTTAAGGCGATCAAGAGCAACCCTTCTTAACGATAAGTTTGCCGATCTAGTATATTTCTATTGTGTTTTTCGTGATCTAGTATTAGCTGGAGGACAGGAAAATGAGTAATAAGAACAACCCAAAATATGAAGAAATCAAAGGTAAACTGGAAAGGATTATCCCCTTGCCAGAACCGCAGCGAACTCTGGCTCTACATCGTATAGCAACGGAGCAGAAAGAAAGTTTTGACGAGATCCAAAAATATTTTAATCAGCGTATCAAGGAAAAGATTGATGAAAAATTAGACAGCATTAAAGATGAAAAAGATAATATTAAAAAGTTAAGGATTTTAAAAGAACTGTCCGAGTCTAATTTTTTGGGTTTTTCTTTAGATGAATATAAGGACTTACTAAAACAAACCAAGATTTTATCGGAAGAAGAAATTAGAAAGAGAATAAAAGAAATTAAGCAAAAAGCGAAAAACCCTATTCAAGAAGCCATCGATTTACAAAAGCTATCAGAAGATAGTGGCTTATCCCCAGAAGAATGCAAAAATTTATTAAATGAATACCGATTTGATTGGACTGATTTTGAGCTTATCCTCAAAATAGCCTCAATTGTTACCGCTTTAGGGATTTTTGCTGGTGTAATCACCTATTGGTGGGAAACGGATAAACGACGAGCGCAAGAGAATAATGATGCTTGGACTGTTCTCCGTTCAGCGAAAGAAGATCCTGCTAGTAACGGAAGAATTGATGCCTTGGAGTCTCTCAGTAGTGGTTGTAAAATGCCAGAAAATATATTTACTTGGCTATTAACAAAAGTTGGGATGCAAGAGGATTGTGTCAGATTGGTGGGGGTAAATCTCAAATCAGCTAATCTACCCAGAGTTGATATGTCAAATAATGATCTATCCAAGGCACAATTACAGAATGCCAATCTTGACGGAGCAAACCTCAAGGATGCCGATCTAGAGGGGGCCGATTTAACTGGAGCGAGTCTCAGAAAAGCTGACCTAACGGGAGCCGATTTAAGAGGGGCAAATTTACAGGATGTTAACCTGTCCAATGCCATTTTAAATGGAGCAAAGATCACCAATGCTAATCTAGAGGGAGCTAATTTATCTAATGCAGATTTGAGAAATACTAATCTGCTGAACACTTCTTTAAAAGATGCACGTGTTGAAAATGCCATATATAACTTTAATACTCAACCTTTTAATTGGTATCCATCAGAAGAAAAAAAATATTTAATCTGTGATCGTGAAAAAGACGAAAAAGATATTAAAAATGAATGTAAGTCTCTCCAATTAAACCAAGCAGATTTACCGGAAGTAGATCTGAGCAACACCTATTTACAAAAAGCGAAGCTAAGTCACGCTAATCTCAGAAATACCAAGTTAATTAATGCTGATTTGAGGGACGCTGATTTAACCTACGCAGATATCCGAGGGGCTGATTTTACCAGTGCTGTCTTGAAAGGTTTTAAGATCGATCATGCGATCTACGATGATCGTACTAAACTCGATAAAAGCATCTTTTTCAATCAGGCAAAGTTTTACAAAATTAGCTCTTTTAATCCCCTAAAAAGAGACTTGCAGCCAGCACAGAAGGACTTAAAAGATGCCGATCTAACACGCGCAGATCTCCGAAAAGCTGATTTAAGAGGAGTGGATTTAACAGGTGCAAATCTGGAGGGTGCTGATTTAAGAGGGGCGAATTTAGAGGGGGCTAAATTAGATAAAACTGAATTAAAGGGTGTTCTTTTTGATAAAGAAACGAAACTGGATGTTAAACCTCAAAAATTAATAGATGCTAAAGCTTATTATATTGAAAATAAAAATCCCGACAATCCTGGAGATTTAGTGGGAATAGATTTATCTAATCGAGATTTGGAAAAAACTGCTTTACAAGGAGTCAACCTTACTGGGGCTAAATTGGAGAAAGTCAACCTGATTGGTGCTGATTTGCAGGGAGCTATTTTAAGTTCTGCCACACTGCTAAAAGCCGATTTATCCCGTAGTAATCTTAGTCAGTCTTACCTGAACTTTGCCAAACTTCAAGGTGCTAACTTAAGTGGTGCTGATCTAAAAAAAGCTTCCCTCATCGGAGCTGATCTTAAAAATGCTCGTTTAAAAAGCTATCTGGATGCTAAAACCAATCTACAGGATGCAGTTTTAATTAAGGCAATTTTAGAATTAGCAGATTTAAAAGACGCAGTGTTAATTAATGCTAACTTAATGATGGCAAATCTCAAAGAAGCTAACCTAAAACAAGCGGATTTAAGACAGGCTAACCTAGAACACGCCGACTTGAGTTATGCCGATCTTACGGAAGCCGATTTAAGCGGTGCTAACTTAGAAAATGCTGACTTAAGAGGAGCAAATTTAATTAAGGTTAAAGTTGATAGCAGAACTAATTTTAAGGGAGCATTAATTAATGAAGAAACCAAGTTAAATTTTGAGATAACCAACAGTAACTTTAATGAAGTTGCCAAAAAATATGAAGAATTTTTAAAAGTAGTTTATTTTATTACTCGACGGATGCAATCTTCTTTAATTTTTAAAGATCCATCGAAATCAAAAATAGAAAACCTAAGTTGGTTTCCGACATCGAACAATTATAAAGGATTAATTGATTTACCAAAGAATCTTAAGGATTGTCAAGCAAAAATCAACTTGGTCGGCATCGACTTATCCGATCGAGATTTAACTAAAATCAACTTATCCTGTGTAGATTTAACCAAGATTAGTCAGAAAGGATTGAAAAATACTATTCTAGAAAAAGCTAATTTAATTGGAGTTAATTTAACAGGTATTAGTTTGGAGGGAGCGAAATTAGATAAAGCTATTTACGATCAGAGAACAATTAGCAAGGTCGATGATAAAAAATATCGAATATTATTTAAGCGAGCTTATAAAATTGAACCTAAGTCAGATTTGTCTGAAGCTGACTTATCCGATCAGGTTTTAGATGGCTTAGATTTACGAGATGCTATTTTAGAAAAGGCAGAATTGCCAAGAGCGCATTTAATAGGCACACAATTACAAGATGCTATTTTAAAAGATGCCGATTTAACCGGTGCAATTTTAAAAGATGCCGATTTAACCGGTGCAGATTTTACCGGTGCAAAGCTAAAAGAAGTGATCGGATTAACAGTCAAACAACTTGAAACTGTTAAAAGTCTCAAAGACGCTCAATTTAGTCCTGAATTATGTAAAGCTGTTCGAGAGGAACTCAAAGAAACTAAGGATAAAATTGCCGATTGTCCCCAATAAAGTTATACCAATTCTCTATAAGCTGATCACAATCGCCACCCATCACCATCAAAGGGAAAGCCAAATTTGATTAGGGAGTTGCCAGAAATTGACCGGGAGATAATTCGGCATTAACTAAAGACTTGATCGGGATTAATTTGACGGCACAAGCTTTTAATTCCGGTTGCAGGGAAATCGGACAAGCGGCCGGATGGGTGAGGCTATTAGCCTCAGCATTTTCTGCCCATAAAGCCCCCCAGTGCATCGGCACAAAGACACAATTAGGAGCAATTGCTTTGGTAATTAAAGCGGGAAAACGGGCAAAACCTCGACGAGAACGCACCTCCACCCATTCCCCAGCTTCTATGTGCAATTTTGCCGCATCTTGGGGATGAATTTCTATAAAAGGTGCGGGGTGCATTTTGACAATTTTCTCGATGCGGCCGGTGCGGGTTTGGGTGTGCCAGTGACCGTACAAACGCCCTACGGTCAACACTAGGGGATATTCCTCGTCCGGGGGTTCCGCTAAACCTTTACTGTGGTAGGCGGCGAAAACAGCACGACCATCGGCAGTATTAAATTTACCATCGGTATAAAGGCGTTTTGCGGCTGTTTTTTCGCTTTTATCGTCATCTTTAACTAAATTCCCCAGTAATTCCCCGGAATTAGCGGTTTTAGGAGCGGAAATTTCATCGATGGAATCGGGCCACGGTCGGGGAGTCTCGGCCAGGCGATCATAATTAATCGCCGTCATATCACAAGGACGTTTATATGTCAAGCGAATAAACTCGGAATGTACCTCGGCCGAATCCTGAAAATTAAATTGTGCCTGAAACCCCAAACGGCGACCAACTTCCGCGAAAATTTGCCAATCGGCCTGAGCTTGACCGACGGGAGAGCGAAAAGCTTTATTTAACGTCACCACGCGCTCAGAATTGGTCATTGTTCCCGTTTTTTCGCCCCATTGGGCCGCTGGCAGTAATAAATGGGCGTAGGCGCTGGTTTCTGTGGGATAGTAGGCATCCTGATAGATAGTAAAAGGTGATTTTAACAGGGCGGCCTTGGTGCGTTCTAGATCAGGCATACTAACGGCCGGATTAGTGGCGGCAATCCAGAGAAGTTTGACATCTCCCGTCTCCAAACCAGTAATCATACTCCAAGCATCGCGACCGGGGACGGGAGAAATCCGACCGGCGGGTAAACCCCAAGCTTGTTCCACTTCGGCCCGGTGTTGGGGATTTTTGACGGAACGATAACCGGGCAGAAGATGGCAGAGGCCGCCGGCTTCCCTTCCCCCCATGGCGTTGGGTTGTCCGGTTAGGGAAAAAGGACCGGCCCCCGGTTTACCGATATTAGCCGTCATTAGGTGTAAATTGATTAAAGTGCGGGCTTTGGCCGTGCCTTCCCTAGATTGATTGATGCCCATCGACCAGAGGGAAAGCACTCTTTTCGATTCGGCCCAGTAGCGGGCAGCCTGTTCTAAATCCTCGATGGGGATACCGCATTTAGGGGCGACTATTTCCGGGGGATAATGGCGGATAATTTCGGCGTATTTGGGGAAATCCCGGGTGCATTTATCGATAAAATAGGTATCGATCGCACCCCAATTCAGTAACAGGTGGGCAATACCGTTAAATAGGTCAATATCGGTCCCCGGGTTAATGGCTAGGTGGAGATTAGCGGCCTTGGCGGTTTTGGTGCTGCGGGGATCGACGACGATTAATTTCGCTTGTTGGTTGCCTTTGAGATACTTGTGCAGACGGTTAAAGATGATGGGGTGACATTCGGCCGTATTTGTCCCCACCAAAAAGGCACAATCGGTTAATTCCAAGTCATCGTAACAGCAGGGGGGACCGTCGGACCCGAAACTGTCCAGATAAGCGGCCACGGCCGAAGACATACAGAGACGGGAATTAGCATCAAAGTTATTGACTCCCAGACAGCCCTTGACCAGTTTTTGGGCGATGTAGTAATCTTCGGTGTGAAATTGTCCCGAACCGTATAGACAGATACTTTCCTTTTCCCCCTGAGCGATTAGAGTTTGCATCTGGTTAACGATGCGATCGAGGGCTTCTTCCCAAGTACAAAGACGAAATTGCTCTTGGAGAGAATCGCGGATCATCGGGGTTTTGAGGCGATTTTTATCGATCGATTCCGCTACGGTGGCCCCTTTAACACAGACCATACCTTGACTGGAGGGGTGGGACTTGTCCCCGAAGACTTTCCATGCTTGTCCGGCCGACGCGGGGGGGGTGACTGTCAAACCACAACCTACTCCACAGTAAGGACATTGGGTTTTTGTCGATTCAGTCATAAGCAGTTGGTCTGATTAGTGGCGCTGTCTTTAGGCATACTTAAGATAGTCGGCAGATTTTATCGGCGAAATTGTAGTTATTAATACAATTTATTAGATGCCTTAGCCAAATTGCCATTTTCGTGATGCAAATCGCGCATTAAACCTGGCTGGCGTTGTCAGATCAGAATAGGAAAGATGGAATGCAATCCTTGCTATCAAAGTAATTTCAGTTCCGGTGCTGATTCGGAGCATCTTTCAATTTGACAACGCCGACAACGCCTATTGTAGGGCTAATTCATGAATTAGCCCTACAGCTATTACCTAGCTATATTCCACTGCTAAATCGAGCGACTCTTGTTCCCCACTTAAGCCCGCCCTAAGGCACTATTCGTTCATTAAACACTATAGGAAAGATGCCATGGCATCTTTCCTATCAAAGTAATTTCAGTTCCGGTGCTGATTCGGAGCATCTTTCAATTTGACAACGCCAACTGGCTAGATAAAAAGCATACACTTGTTCTCGTGTTGAAAAAGAATCGGGATAGGATAATAGTAGTCTCTAGGGTGGGGAAAAAGTTTTCAGCCAGTCATGACCTACGAACCTCTACATCATAAGTATCGTCCCCAAACCTTTGCCGATTTGGTGGGACAATCAGCGATCGCCACGACCTTGAGTAATGCCTTAATCAGTGAGCGAATCGCCCCTGCATACCTATTTACTGGACCCAGAGGCACGGGGAAAACCTCCTCGGCGCGAATTTTAGCCAAATCCCTCAACTGTCTGTCTAGTGACCATCCGACACCGATTCCCTGCGGTAAGTGTTCCGTCTGTCAAGCGATCGCCAATGGTTCCGCTTTAGACGTGATCGAAATTGATGCCGCTAGTAATACCGGTGTGGATAACATTCGGGAAATTATCGAGCGATCGCAATTTGCCCCCGTCCAATGTCGTTATAAAGTCTATGTCATCGATGAATGCCATATGCTCAGTACGGCGGCCTTTAATGCTTTGCTGAAAACTCTGGAAGAACCGCCGGATCGAGTGATTTTTGTGCTTGCTACCACCGATCCTCAGCGTGTCTTGCCTACCATCATCTCCCGTTGTCAACGCTTTGATTATCGCCGTATTGCTCTCGATGCGATGGTGGCACACCTGCAAAAAATCGCCCAAATAGAAGCGATCGATATTAACCTAGAAGCATTAACCCTAGTGGCTCAGATCGCTAACGGTGGTTTACGGGATGCCGAAAGTCTTCTTGATCAATTAAGTTTACTCGCAGGAACGATTACGGCCGAGCGAGTCTGGGATTTGGTCGGTGCAGTCCCCGAAAGAGACCTCTTAACCCTACTTAAAGTCATTCATAGCAATATTCCCGATCAAGTTATCGAACAATGTCGCCATCTGATGAATCGCGGTAAGGAACCTTTAATCGTCTTGCAAAATCTAGCGGGGTTCTATTTAAACCTACTTTTAGCCAAAACCGCCCCTAATCGTCCAGAAATGGTCGCTGTCACTGCTCCCACTTGGCAGGAATTGTGTACGGAAGCGCGTACTTGGTCTTTAGAGGAAATTCTCCGTGGTCAACAACTGCTTAAAGACAGCGAAACGCAACTAAAAAACACCACTCAACCCCGTCTCTGGTTAGAAGTCACTCTCTTAGGACTGTTACCACAAGCACAGATGATTCCTCCAGTTGCCACGGCAGCGCCTTCCCGTCCCCAAACCAGCGTCGAGAGGCCCCCGGAAGTGATCACAGCGCCGGGGCCAGTTAATCAACCGATCAAACCGGCGGTTATCACCCCGACAACTAGCGTCGCAGTGCCGAAAACTGAGGTTAAAACTGTTACCAGTGATGACAATCATGAACAAATTTGGCAGCAGGTTTTAGAAGTAATGGAACCCCCCACTACTCGCACTCTCCTACGTCAGCACGGCAGTCTTTTTAGTATGGAAGAATCGAGCGCTTATTTAAGCATATCTTCGGAACAATTGTTAAAAATGGCCCGGCTACGCTTGACTAATATTGAGTCAGCTTTCGAGGCAGTTTTTCAGCGCCGGATTAAAGTTCATTTACAGGTAGGTTCCGCCACTGCTGCCATGGCTGCGGAAGTTTCCCCATCCCCGGCGGCCACGATACAACCACCACCAGAAACCGCACCACCTCCACCAATAACCCCCGAAAATAAAGTTATGACCGTGGTGGATATTCCCCCGGTCAAAGAAGCAATTATCGATAAAAAAGAAGCAAAGATCACTGCATCGGGAAACCCAAAAACTCCTAGCACAGAACTGCCCCAAAAAATCTTAAATTTTGATTCATCTTTAGAGACATTAGATCAAGATGTAGATGTTAGTGAAATTTTGGCGGCCGCTCAAAAGTTAGCGAAATCTTTTGATGGTGAAGTGGTCAATATGGGTTATTCACTGCCAGAAAATTCGGTCGCAGAAACTAAAGTTAATAAGTCTCTGGAAAATATGACTATCGTGCGCGGGAGACCTGATGTTAACGAAATTTTAGAGAGTTTGGAGGAGGACGAAGACCTTCCTTTTTAAGGCTATCTCAACGGCTTGTGCTAAACTAATAGGATATGCCACGTCTCAGGATTGGCTATTCTTGCTCAAATTCTAGCTACTAGACCTATGACACCCGAAACTAAGGCCAGAATCGATCAATTAGTCCAGAATAACAAAGTTCTTGTGTTCATGAAGGGCAATAAATTAATGCCTCAGTGTGGTTTCTCGAATAACGTCATACAAATTCTCAATATTCTGGGGGTTTCCTACGAAACTGTCGATATTCTGCAAGATCAGGAGTTAAGACAAGGAGTTAAGGAGTATTCCAATTGGCCGACTATTCCCCAAGTCTATATCAACGGTGAGTTTATTGGCGGTTCCGACATTATGATCGAACTCTATCAAAATGGGGAACTACAACAAATAGTCGAGGTAGCCTTAGCTTCCTAAAAATTTTCTAGGTTAGGTTAGCTATCCTAACCTAGTTTAAAGTTGCCCAACTAGCAATCTTGGCAGAGGTGATGATTGTGACAATTCGAGAAACTGCAATTTCTAAGCTAGATCAACTCCCTGAAGTCCTTGTTCAGGAAGTAAGCGACTTTATTGATCTTCTCGATCATAAATATCGAGTCAAAACCTTTGACACTCAGCCTGATGGAAAACTGATAGAAAGATGGTTACAATGGTTTGAAGCCGTAGATGGCTTAACTGTCAATTCACCGGAACCAATAAACGACTACCAGCAACTGCTGCTCGAAAAATATCGGCAACAAGGACTAGAGCTATGATCCTGTGTGATGCAGGAGTGCTGCTTTGTTTGGTTGATCGCACCCAACCCCAACATAAAGCCTACAGAAATACAGTAATGCGTTTAGCAAAGCCTCTCGTCACAACTTGGTCATGCCTGACCGAAGCCATGTACCTTGCGCTGCATCGGGGTGGTTGGCAAATGCAAAAACAACTGGGACAACTTCTTTTAGATAAACTGCTGGTGGTTTACAATATTCAGGAAAGTGATTTCAGTCGCCTGTTGGGGTTGATGGAGCAATACCGCGATCGACCGATGGACTTGGCAGATGCAACCCTAGTTTTAGTAGCTGAAAAGACTGGGTATCGGCAAATTCTCACCCTCGATGCGGATTTCCTGTTTTATCGGATTCAAAACCAAGGAAGCTTTGATATTATTCAAGGATAGTCATGGAAAATCTGCTTTCAACGGCCTATAACTCCACCGATAGAAAATGTTCCCCTTTAAAACTGTCCCTTGAATTCCTCTCTATCTTTTGCTATGAGGAAACTTTGTTGGGGGATACCGATGTGAATTCCCTTCTCCTCAAAAGCAATCTTTAGACGACGACGATACTCTCTTTCTATGTCCCATTGTCGTAATCTTTTGACGACAATTCTGAGCATAATTTCCATTCCCGTGTGAGAAACCCGACTGACACCAGCAACCTGCACGGGATCGATGATATCTTTTTGCCATTGTGGATCTACAGCCATATTTTCAGCGATGGCTGCCATTAAAGCGATCGCCAGATCTGGCTCGGTGTCATAGGCGACTTCGATGGTAAAATTGACCCGCGCCCAATCTTTACTGAGGTTGTGTGCGCTAATAATTTGGTTATGGGCAATAGTGATTAAACGTCCATCAGCAGCCCGCAATTGAGTCGCTCGCAAACTCATATTTTCCACCAAACCAGTAAACTCCTGAAACTGGATCATATCACCGACAGTGTATTGGTCTTCAAAGACAATCAGAAAACCGTTAATCCAATCTTTTAAAAGATCCTGAAAGGCAAAGGTGAGCAATGCTCCCACTAAACCGGCTCCCGTGAGTAAAAAGGCGAAAGAAAGACCCATCCAACTCAAAAAAATCAAAATTCCTAGAAAAATGGCGATAAATGTGATCATTTCTCGCCCAACTTCTAATAAAGTGGGAGCGCGCAGAATCCTCCTTTCCAAATTTTCGGAAAACACCGCGCCTTCCTCTACCCACTCCCGTAGCCGAAAATTAACGTAGAGATTAACCATATTGCTCACTGATGTCAGCAGCAACCAGATAATAAAAATCCGTAAAGGAATACGAATTATTCCCCGTCCTTCTAGCCTAGTTTCAGGAAATACATACAAAATCGCCGCTATTCCGCCAAACCAAAGCAGTATCAGTCCAATAAGAGCCAGTCTTTTCCAGAGAATATTTAGCGTCAGTTGTCGCTGAATATCAGCCTGTTGACGGAAATTAGAGGAATCTTCTAGAGCGGCTAAAATCGGTTCTTGGGAGCGATCTTTTCTGGGGGGGGAATTTATAGGTAAATTTCGATCGGATTGACTTTTAGCTTGTTTTTTGAGGAGATTGAAGCGATTTCTTAGGTGTTTCTGCCACCAAATTGATACCCAGCTTAAGAAAGTTAGCCCCAAAATAATTATAGTGGCAGTCATTACCTGTTGCCGACGAGGGGCGGGCTGACGTTCTTGCCAAGCTTGGAGCAAAGCTGTTTGGATGATTTTAACCCATCTGTCCGCTAAATCGCCAACAGAAGAAGAATCGATCAGGGCATCAACTTCTGTCACTGTCAGAATTACCTGTTGCGGTAAATTCTGGTTATCCTTGGCCACAATCACGGTTAAATTATTGAGAGTCGCCGTACTTACTTGCAGGGTTGTCGGATCGAAACCCCGATTGATAATATTATTTAAGCCCCTTTCAATGCGGCTAGCCCGTCTTTCTACCGGGGAGAGTTCCCGGGCCTCAGAAGCGGTAAAATCTTGGGAGGCAATCTGAAATAAGGCAAATCCATCTAGATGCACGGAAGCATATTCTATATCCCCGGCTACAAAAATCCTTGTCCCCGTGGGAGATGCAAATGGAACTAGAAAATTTTGGCCTAGGGATGGCAGGGAATTAAGAACAAATATACTAACTAAGAGGCAACCCGCCAATCCTTGAATGACCAGATTGAAAATTTTTCTCCGTTGCCATCGTCCCATTGCCTAAGTTTCCTTTTTGATTAACAATGATCTTTACCCGCTTTCTCAGCTTATAGCAGTTATCTTAATGGTGAGATAGGAAGTTTTCGTTTTGGGGAGTCGGTTATCAGCTTTTTAGCTATCAGCCGTCAGCTTTTATTTATTCTCCCTTCTCTCTTCTCCCTTCTCCCTTCTACCCTCTCCCCAACCCCAACCCCTCACTGATAACTGATTACTGATAACTGAAATCCCCAACACCCTACTTAACTTCTCATGTCCAATATTTCCCCAGAGTGGCGCAAGGAAATTACCTCTTTACCCCCTTGGTTACGGCGTTCGCTCGGCAAATCTAGCGAAATTTCCACGGTTCAGCGCATTATCAAACAAAGGAACATTCATACTATCTGCGAGGAGGGTCGCTGTCCCAATCGCGGCGAATGTTATGCCCAAGGTACGGCGACTTTTTTGTTGATGGGTCCCACCTGTACCCGGTCCTGTGCTTTTTGTCAAGTGGATAAGGGTCATGCACCCATGCCTCTCGATGTGGAGGAACCGCAAAAAGTGGCAGAAGCGGTGCAATTGTTAAATTTAAGTTACGTTGTCTTGACTTCTGTAGCCAGAGATGATCTGGAAGACGGCGGAGCCAGTTGGTTCGTGCGGACGATGACAGCCATTCGCGAACTCAATCCCCACACTTTAATTGAAGTGTTAACCCCGGATTTTGCTGGAGGTAAGGGAAGTCAACAGGAACGGGTGGCGACGGTGGTAGGGGCAAAACCTGCCTGTTACAATCACAATATCGAGACGGTGCGCCGTTTGCAAGGACCGGTTAGACGCGGGGCTAAATACGATCGCTCTTTGGCGGTTTTGCGTTATGTTAAGGAAATCGATCGGTCAATTCCGACGAAATCTGGCTTAATGGTCGGTCACGGTGAGACAAAAGAGGAAATTATCGAGACTTTGGCAGATTTACGCGCGATCAACTGCGATCGAGTTACTATTGGTCAATATATGCGTCCTTCTCTGGAACATTTGCTCGTACAGAAATATTGGACTCCCGCAGAATTTAGCGAGTTGGGAGAAATTGCCCAAAAAATGGGGTTTTCTCAGGTTAGCTCTGGCCCCCTAGTCCGCAGTTCCTATCATGCGGGAGAGTAAATCAGTTATCAGTTATCAGTTATCAGTTATCAGTGATCAGATGTAAGTTTTAAGTTAATTAGTTAGTTATCTTTATCTTTATCTTTATCTTTATCTTTATACCTGTTTACTGATCAATGATTACTGTTTACTAATACTAAATCCGTTGAGTATAGGCTACTTAAGTAGGTGGGTGGAATTAAATATAAAATGAACGTAGGTTGGGTTGAAGCATGAAACCCAACGCCCGCATGGGTTACGCTACCGCTAACCCATCCTACAAATAATTGTGCCTACCTACTTATAAGGATGGGCAAAAGGCAAGAGGCACTCAGGCAAAAGAAGGAATAGATAATCAGTCTTTAGTAACTGGATTTAGTATAATTCCCATTTCATAATTCATAATTCATAATTCATAATTCCCTGATCAAAATGAATTTAGAAGCAATCATCCTAGAGGAAATTAAACAATCAGCGGCGGGTCGAATTAGCTTCGAGCGCTGGATGGATTTAGCTCTTTATCACCCCGATTATGGCTATTACACCGCTGGAAAAGTAGAAATTGGCTCAAAAGGAGATTTTTTTACTTCCTCGTCCCTAGGGGCAGATTTTGGCCAATTGTTGGCAGAGCAATTTGTCGAGATGGCGGAATTTTTGGGCAATTCGCGAGGATTTACTTTAGTGGAAGTGGGAGCAGGTTCGGGAATTTTAGCGAAGGATATCCTTGATTATTTAAGTGATAGCTATGCTGATTTTTATCAAAATCTCAGTTATATAATTATCGAACAATCTCAGAAACTCAGGGAAAGACAACAGGCAACTTTAGCGGGATATTCCCCGGTATCTTGGCAAAGTTGGCCGGATTTAGCCGATAATTCCCTTGTGGGTTGTGTGTTTAGTAATGAGTTAATCGATGCTTTTCCTGTCCATCGAGTTGTGATCGAGTCGGGAGAATTGCGAGAAATTTATCTGGGATTGGGGGAACCTTTTCAGGAGATTATCGCAGATTTATCCACCGACAGAATCAAAGACTATTTTGATTTAGTGGGGATAAATATTCCTTCACCACTTTATCGGGAGGGTTATCAAACTGAGGTAAACTTATTAGCTTTAGACTGGTTAGAAACCGTTAATCGGAAACTCGATCGAGGTTATATCTTAACCATAGATTACGGTTACACTGCCGAAAAATATTATCATCCCCAAAGAAGTCAAGGAACCCTACAATGTTATCGACAACATCAGCGTCATGATCATGCTTATTTGTGGGTGGGAGAACAAGATATTACCACTCATGTGGATTTTACCGCTTTACAACGTCAAGGGGAGAAATTAGGCTTAAAAAATCTCGGTTTTACTCAGCAAGGATTATTTTTAATGGCTTTGGGATTAGGGGATAGATTAAAGGAACTTTCTCAAGGAAAAATCGATATATTAACTATATTTCAGCGTCGAGATGCCTTACATCAATTAATCAATCCCACCGGTTTAGGAGGATTTGGAGTGTTAATTCAGGGGAAAGGAGTAGAAGAAAGAATACTTAAGGGATTAAGTAAATAACTAAAAAAAAGGGCTGAATGCTGTTAACTTTCAGCCCCAAGAAATAATTAAGCTCCTACGGATTCTTTAGCCGCATACATTACCTCTAAAGTTATTTCACCAATACCTCGCTCCCGGGCGAATTTTTCGGTATTTCGTTTAACTTTCCCCCGCACAAAACCGGGTATTTTCTGTAATTCTGCCGTCGCTTCCTTATTCCAATTTAGGTCAGAATCTGCCGAAATACCCTTAGTAATTACCTCTTTTGTATCATGACCACCGAATATCTCTAATAGGTGATCTTCCATACCCAAAGTAAAGGAATTATAGACCAAATCGGCGATCTGATTAGTGCCTTCGTAACCTAAGAAAGGTTTATAACCGAGGGGGAAATTTTGGATATGAATAGGTGCGGCAATTACTCCACAGGGAATATCTAAACGTTTGCCCACATGACGTTCCATTTGAGTACCAAATATCGCCGCTGGTTCCAAGCGAGCAATAGCATCTCCTATCGCCCCATTATCATCACTAATTAACACTTCATCGCAATATTCACTCACTTGTTCCCGGAACCAATCCGCGTCATACTTGCAATAAGTACCCGCTAAAACCACATGGATTCCCATCTCTCTGGCGAGAATTTTTGTCATAGCGGCCGCGTGGGTATTATCACCAAAAACCACCGCTTTTTTGCCCGTTAAATTCTGACAGTCAATGGAACGAGAAAACCAAGCAGCTTGGGAGATATGCAGAGTTTGTTCATTGATAAAATCTTCGTAATCTACTGCTGCACCTTGGGGATTAATTACCTCTTGGATTTTGCGAATACAGCGCGCTGTTTCCACTACTCCCATGGGGGTAATATCAACGTAGGGCATAGCGAATTCGCTTTCGAGATATTTGGCTGTCATTAATCCCACTTCTCGATAGGGAACCAGATTAAACCAAGCGCGGGGCAGATTTTTTAAGTTGTCCACCGAGGCAGCTTCGGGAATAATTTCATTAACTTCAATGTCCAAATCTGCCATTAACCGCTTTAATTCCGTGCGATCATGTTGGTTATGGAAACCGAGGGTGGTAATACCGATAATATTAACCGAAGGTTTAGGGGTTTTCTGCGAGATAATTTCCCCCTTTCTCTGGGCCTTATCGAGATAATATTTGATAATTTGATAGAGAGTTTTATCGGCCGCTTGTAGTTCATTATAGCGGTAGTGGTTGACATCGGCCAGCAGCACATCCCCCTCGGCATCCTGTCGCGCTCTTTCGACAAAGTTTTGTAAATCCTCTTGGAGAATGCTGGAGGTACAGGTGGGAGTTAAAACGATTAAATCGGGACTTTCTTCGCGATCTTTGCGAACAATATTATCGACGACTTTTTCTTGGGAACCCCGGGCTAAAACATTACGATCGACAATACTAGCAGTGACGGGGGTAAAATTACGCTCCCTTTCCAGCATCGAGCGCATGACGTTAAAATAATCGTCTCCCAGAGGAGCGTGCATGATAGCATGAACATTTTTAAAGGAACTGGCGATCCTTAAAGTGCCAATATGAGCGGGACCCGCATACATCCAATAGGCCAATTTCATAGAGGGTTCTCCTACAGTCAGACTTTTTTGATTGTCTCAGACTTTACCGATTTAGGAGTGAACGCTTAACGGAAGATTACAAAAAGTCCCCATGCAGATTAAGTATCTTTTTGGGGAAAAATGACACAAATATTAATATTAACTTTTTTAACAATTTATGTCATGAGGGCAAAAATTTCTTTACCGACCGCTTGGTAACAAAGCCAACCGAAATTCGACCGGGGGTCGGGATAATCTTTGACGATGACTCCCTTTTCGGCCGCTCGTTCAAAAGCAACTAAACGGGGAATTTCTCGCTTAAATACGGGTAATTTTGCTTCTTCTAGAGCTTTCCGCGCTTCTCGTCCTGTTTTTGTCCGTGAATCCACTTGGGTTAAAAGAACTCGATAATTATCGGTCATCGTGGACAGCAATTCTACCGCTTTAATCGTGACATCGATATCGAGATGATTGGGAGTGGTGGGTAGGATTAATAAATCGCTGCCCTGAGCTAAATCTTTTAACTCGTCTGGCTCCGGCCGGGCCTGGGTATCGACGATAATATGAGTGTATTGTTTCACCAGTCCCGTCGCTCCAGCTTGGGACGCTACCATAAAAGGAAGGGTGTCTTCCCGGGACCAATGGAGAGCCGAACGATTTTTATCCGCATCAATCAATAAGGTGGGCGCTTTTTCTTGAAAATAGGCGGCCAAATGAATCGATGTGGTGGTTTTCCCGACCCCTCCCTTCAGTGCTACGACGGAAATAATCATGAACGGCTCGATGGAATAAATGGGTATTTTCTAGTGTACTCCCAGACGGACTGAAAACCGTCTAAGTTTCCCCCCAGAAAAGCTATCAGTCAGGATTGTAGATTTTTGAGCGTGGCTCTGTCGACATTATGCTCTCCCGATCGATCACTTTTTCCGCTCACCACAACTACGGCAGCGTCTTCAATGTTGAACCAATTCTTAGCAATAGCGATCGCTTTCATGATTGGGTTAACTGGTCAATTAGTCCTCTCTTTACCCGCTACTCGTTTATCCGATCGAGAAATCTCTCAACAATTACAGACTATCCCGGGTTGGCAGTTACGAGATCAACGGATTGAAAAAACTTTTAAATTTAACAATTTTATCGAAGCGATCGCTTTTGTTAATCGCTTAGTTACTCCAGCTGAATTCCTAGGTCATCATCCTGATATTACCATCAATTACAATCGCGTCACTCTTTCCCTCACTACCCATGAAGTGGGAGGTTTAAGTAACTTAGATTTTGATTTAGCTCAACAAATTGATCGCCTGATTCCCTAGTTTTAAATCAGCTTTAACCCACACAGCTATCATCTTGACGAATATCCCAACTACCATCAACACGGAATAAAAATAAACAGCGTTTGTCGGGTGTACCGGAAGCAACTAAAGTAATTCTGCCCAACTGTCCCCAAGAACCCCCTAAACCCCCCTTTGTATCGGCCCAACTAGCGCGATAAATTGTCCCTTGATTACCGACAGGTCCACTAACTCGGCGTAGGGTAGAATTATCAGTATCGATGCTAACACCACGAGTGATGGGAGTCCAATCGGTGACATTTTCACATTCGTCTCCTTGTACTTTTGCCACTTTAATCTGTTCGGTTTCACTGGCTGCCATGCACAAAGATAGGGGATGAAAACCTTCTCCTGTGGCTTGATAACGGGTATGTTTCCACTGTTGTGATATTTCAAAGGTGGCGATATTTAAGCGAATCCAAGCCATTAAACGATGATAAACAGAAAGGGCAAGAGTTAAGAGAATTCCTAATAAAATTAGGGTAACTAACATCTCGACTTGAGTTAAGCCAGAGCTGGATTTTTGCCGATTAAAAAGCTGTAAATTGCGAAAAGTATTGGGAGAAAGGTCGAAGATATTCATGAGCCTCATCTTGCCTTTTTATTTTCAATAAATTATGTAGTTAGCAAGGAGCAACAATTAATTTGCTCTAGGATAATCCACATAATTTCTTGCTGTTATTACGGACAAAATTGACTGCGATCTCTATTTTTCCTGATATGGGCAAAAATGAGCTAAATAAAAGCAATTTTCTGATTTTTTGCTCAATTTAGTTTATTTGCTCTGTTTATATAGCAAAATGTCCCACTAACGAATAAATCCCAATTGTCGTCTGGCCTCGAATAATCCGATGGCCACACTAACGGAAAGATTTAAACTTCTCACCCCCGGTTCTGCCATGGGAATATAAACCGTGTCATCACATTGATTTAATAAATCTGCCGGAATACCGTCGGTTTCACTGCCAAAAAGTAGCCAATCTCCGCTTTGATAGCTGTATTCCACATAACTACTGCTGCCGCGCACTGTAAACCCGATCGCCCTTCCGCCGCTCTTTTGTTGATATACACAAAAGTCATTAATTGTCAAGTGGTACATAAGTTTTACATAAGGCCAATAATCTAAGCCGGCCCGCTTCAGATAGCGATCGCTAATTTCAAAACCCAAAGGACCAACTAAATGCAATTCTGTCCTCGTTGCGGCGCAAGTACGGGCAATATTCCCCGTATTTGGCGGAATTTGCGGATTGATTAAAACCACTCGTAAAATCGCTTCAGTCATCAGTTATCAGTTATCAGTTATCAGTTATCAGTTCACTGTTCACGGCAAAAAACTCCCCACCTCTCAATTCATAATTGATAATTTAAATTTATAATTCCCACTTCCCATCTCCCTTGGGTGAGGACTAACTATACTGGATTCTGCCCCACCCTAGTCAAACTTATTTTAATTTAATTGGTATAACTATCCATACTCAACGGGACTAAATCGCCATGGATGGTCAAACCTAACAACATTGTTTCATTAGCGGGGATTAACTTGCCTGTAAGAGCGCAAATCTCATTTTTTCTAGCTGTAGCGTTAAATACTGCCCTTATATCGCCAGCACAAAACTGAGGTCGATAATCTCCTGATTTTTGCTGAACGAAATTCCATAAGACATCGCGAATGAGTGCTTGATATCCTTGATTGCCGGAAATCTCTTTCAGCTTGTCCTTGAGGACTCTTTCCAGACGAATGCTGGTGACTTCCATATCGGTAGTGGTGGTGCGTGTGATTGTCCGCATAATTTTTTCTCCCGAATACTAAACCTATTGATGTTACAAGTGTAGTATAAGCAAGATACCTTTAACAAGCACAACCGGCGAAACCATCACCTCTGCTGCTCTTTTATTGTCACCTCTAAGGAAAAACCGTATCTAGTCAGAATCCTATTTTGGTGCTAAAAAAAAACATTGCTCATAGCCTATTTATTAAGAAAATTTTAGGTAGAGTGCGTTAGGCATCTCTTGTTTTTAGGAAAAAAATCAAGATATTGTTAAAGAACGGATATTTAATTAGTAAAACTTATTACATAAAGGACAAGAGAGCCATTTATTCTCCTGATTTACTCTATTATTGGTCAAGTAAACCGTCTTTAATTTCCCTTCTTATCTCATTTAAGTATTGGGAAGCTTGCTGATAATTAGTATGATCTTGATCGTTTATTTCTACCCCTTCTGTTGGTTTTAATACTGATGTATTATTGGAATCAATAAATTTTGGGATCGGTAATTTAATCGGGATAACTTGATGATTATAAAAATAGGTAGCAAAATCAAAATAAACGAATTTAGAATCAAAAACAATCCATTCTTTGTCAATTAATTGTAGCTTAGTATCTTTGACATCAAAAGCGTATAAAAAAGCGGCGGCATACAAACCAGCATAATAGAAAAAGTCATTATCATTGCTAAAACTGCAACCAGAAGCTGTAGTGGGATGACCAGGACATATATGAGGTATAAATTCTTCTCTAGAATGATATTTTTTTATTTTTTCTAACACATAACTATCGTATTTAGGACGAAAACAACATACGGTATGACCATAGACAGACGTTAAAAAAAGCCAGGACTTTTATATCTGAACTTCCCCCATACATATATACCATAATAGCCCAAAACCCTTATCCATCAATGGATGTACCCCCTTAACTTTTCTTAATGTACCCATGTAATTTGTAACATTTCTTAA
>NZ_JADBUE010000048.1:0-12895 GCF_020245805.1 Microcystis sp. M179S2
ACCAATTGTTCGAGCCTTTGACTTGATGTTTCAAGCGTCTTTGTAGCAATTTAAGCTTACTCTGTACTTTCAACAAAAATCGAGGGGCTTTGATTAAATCTCCCCGTGAAGTAGCGACAAAACTCTCAATTCCCGCGTCAATTCCTAAACAGGTCTTCCCTACTGTCATATCGGGAACTAATTCCGGAGATTGGAAGGAAACCGAAACGTAAAATCCCGACGCTTTTTGGATAATTCGAGCTTGTTTAGGCTCGAACCCAGACGGGTATTCTCTAGATGGCCGGATTCTAATTTTTCCTAATTGTGGAAAATTCAAACATCCATCCCCTAGAAAGTTTTTTGACAGCGCAGGAAAAACCAAACTCCGCATCTTTTTCTTAAATCTAGGAAAGCCAAAGCCTTTCGATTTTATCTGGTCAAACGCTTTATCTACAGTTTTTAAAACTTGCTGTAAGACTTGAGCGTTAACCGTCTTTAATATCGGGTAAACTTTTTTAGCTTCCGTTAGATTTTTAGCTTGAACGAAGTAATTTGGATAGGGTTGATCCGCAGGAATTATGTACTCAGAAACTAGCGAACAGCGATCCGCAAGACACTTTCGAGAGTTTAACCAATCTTTCCGTTCCGAGAGCGCGTAATTATAAACGCTCTTACAAACATCAAGAATGTGGACAATCTCTCGTTCCTGTTTCTTGTTTACCTTTAGTTTGTACTGGTAGGTAAGCGTTATCACTGTCGTTAGTTTCGTGATGTGATGTATAGTTAAATTGTAACACTTACTGCCTAGTATATCAACTAATTACAATCATGGACCAAACTAATCGCTAACCTTAAAACAGTTAGTAGTCGCTTAATTAGACAAGAATTTCCGGATTTGGCGGCAAAGTATTTCGACAACAAACCCTATTTTTGGGCGGGAGCTTATTTCGTGGCTAGTTGTGGCGACGTTACTGTCGAACAACTAAAAAAATACGTCGAGAACCAAAACTCCCCAAAAGTGGAAAGGCTACTGCGTTAGTTTCATTCTGGTCGCGATTCATCTCCCGTTAACCGCTACGCAGTTTAACGGGAGTCCTCTCGCGACCTTGAGATAGGGGTGAGGGGTGGGGCAGATTTTTCAGGGATCGGTAAACAGTAAACAGTGAAAATACTCCTCACCTAATACCGCTTACTGCTTACCGATAACTTAATTATTGGCCATTACCCAATTAACTAGAGTGCGGACGGGAAAACCGGTGGCCCCGGAATTATTAACGCCATTTTCCTTATCGGACCAGACCGGTCCTGCGATATCTAGGTGGAGCCAGGGAGTATTATTAATGAATTGCTTCAAAAATAAAGCGGCTGTAATGGAACCGCCGGGGCGCGGGCCGGTGTTTTTCATATCGGCAATTTGAGACTTCATCCCCTCGAAATATTTTTCTTCTAGGGGCATTGGCCAGAATTTTTCGCCGGCTAATTTAGCGGCCTCTTGGAGTTGAACAGTGAGACTCTCATCGCTACTCCATAAACCGGCGATATCGTCCCCCAAAGCGATGACACAGGCCCCGGTTAAAGTGGCTAGATCCACGATCGCATCCACCTCTAATTTTTCCGCAAAAACCAAGCCATCGGCCAGGGTTAATCGTCCCTCGGCATCGGTGTTATTGACTTCAATAGTTTTGCCGTTAGAAGCGGTTAAAATGTCCCCGGGGTGCATAGCGCGACCACTAATCATATTTTCCGTAGCCGGACAGATAAAGTGTACTTCCACTTCTGGCTGTAATTGGGCGATCGCCTTGGCTGCGCCTAGGGTGGCGGCACCACCCCCCATATCCATTTTCATGGTTTCGATGCCACTGCCAGCCCCTTTAATATTCAAACCGCCGGAATCAAAGGTTAAACTTTTACCGACGATTGCTAGTTTACGTTTCGGGGTTCCTTGGGGTTTATAGATTAAATGAAGGAATTTTGGGGGAATATCCGAGGCTTTGGCCACTCCTAAGAAGGCTCCCATGCCCAAGCTTTCGCATTCTTCCTGTTCCAGAATTTTGAGACTTAATCCGTATTCGCTGGCAATTTGCTCGGCGGTTTCTGCCATGGTCAGGGGGGTGACGGTGTTAGCGGGAGCATTGACTAATTCTCTGGCCAGAATCACCCCGGAACAGATTTGCTCGGACTTGGCGATCGCCGATGCTTGCTCTCCTAAACCCAATAACTCGACGGTTTCTAATTTGGCTCCTTTTTCCTCCTTAGTGGACTTGAAGCGGGTATCCTGATGAGTGGCCAGCAGCAGCCCTTCCGTGATTGCTCCGGCAGTGGCGGACTGATCGCCAACTACTGGTAAACTGATGGCCAGAGCTTGGCTTTTTTGTTGTTTGGCCAGACGAGCGATCGCAGCAGCCGCTAGACGCAGGGTTTGCAGGTCGAAATCGGCAGTTTTTCCCAATCCCACCAGGATTAATTTGCGAATCGGACCACCACCTAGACGAGTCGCCGCACTGCTGCCTAATTTTCCCTCGAATTCCGTCTCGGAGATGAGATCCCCTAGGTTTCCCCCTAGTTTATCGTTTAATTCTGCCAATTCTCCTGCAATCTCGATGGCTCCTTCTGGTAAACCTAGGGCTAAAGTATCTCCTGTCCAAGTAAGGGGCGAGGTGTCAGTCGATCGAATATCCATTCTTTATCTCGATAATTCTTTGCAAAATGCTTCTATTAATCACTATACTGTAAGCTCTATCAGTTATCATCGATCATCTGTTGAGGTTTAGTGGCTCCCTGTCAAGAATCAAGGTCTAGCTCTTGCTAAAATCATTGTCCCTGATTGCTGATGCTGACTGGGGATAACTGCCATGGGTTCTACTACTTAGAAAAAAATTATCAAGTTTGTGTCGATCACTCAAGGAGAAATTTTTATGGAAATATCTCGTCCTAATCAAGCAGAATTAACCGCAGAAGAACAACAGGAACTAGAAAAGTTGCGCGCTATTATCGAACAGGCTAGTGTTGATGGCGTGATCACTCAAGGGGAAAGGGAAAGAATCGCCCTAGCTATGAGGTCTGATGGTAAAGTGACCCTGGAAGAATTAGAGTTAGTCAGAACTTTAATTACCGAAAAAGTGAGCAAAGGGGAATTAGTTCTGGATTATCTTTAAACTCTGGAAAATCAGATAAAAAAAGACGGGGTTTTCACCCCGTCCTATTTGTCAAGAATTATGACAAATCCTTGACTTGTGATACTAATTGTGCTACCACATCTTGAGCGCTACCAAAGAGCATAAAGGTTTTGGGATTGTAGAATAATTCGTTTTCTACCCCGGCAAAACCCGATCGCATACTCCGCTTAATCACGATCGTGTGCTGTGCCTTATCCACGTCGAGAATTGGCATTCCATAAATGGGACTAGCTTTATCGTGACGGGCAGCGGGATTAACCACATCATTCGCCCCAATAATTAACGCCACATCGACGCGCTCAAACTCAGGATTAATATCATCCATATCGTAGAGTTGCGGATAGGGAACATTAGCTTCGGCCAATAATACATTCATGTGGCCGGGCATTCTTCCCGCCACGGGGTGAATAGCATATTTAACCTCAACGCCATTTTTTTCCAACTGTTCGGCTAATTCTCGCACTGCGTGTTGTGCTTGGGCCACCGCCATGCCGTAACCGGGTACAATCACCACAGAACGCGCATAACCGAGCATCATTGCCCCTTCTTCTGAATCAATAGCATGAACTGATTTATCAAGGCTAGAAGTGGCGCTCGCTTCGCCCCCGGCACTAGCACCTGTCCCGAATGCCCCAAATAGTACACTAGCCAGGGATCTATTCATGGCTTTACACATGATCTGAGTCAGGATAATCCCCGACGCACCCACCAAAGCACCGGCGATGATCAGCATACTATTCATCAGGATAAAACCGACTACGCTGGCGGCAAGTCCCGAAAAAGAGTTTAAGAGGGAGATAACCACGGGCATATCGCCGCCGCCGATGGGAAGCACGAATAAAGCCCCGAAAATTAGGGAAAGTGCCACCAAGGTCAGGAAAACATCGATCGAGGTGGGATCAAAAAAGAGATAGACACTACCCCCTAAAAAGGTGAGTAGCAAGAGAATGTTAAAGGGTTGTTGGAAAGGAAAAGTTACGGGCGCGCCACTGATTAATTCCTGTAATTTGGCAAAAGCGAGGACACTACCGGTAAAAGTGACACCACCGATCAATATACCCAAAATAGCGATCAGTATCGAGTCAAAGGCAATATTTTCACCACTTTGCAGTAAACGCCAGTATTCGCCAATGGCAATTAAAGCGCTGGCAGCACCGCCTAAACCGTTAAAAATCCCCACCATTTGGGGCATAGCTGTCATCGGGACTTTTTGCGCCGAAACTAGGCCGATAATCGAGCCAATCACCAACGCCACGGCGATTAAACCATAGCTGAGGATTTCTTGATTGATTAAGGTGGCAATAATGGCGATTAGCATCCCGATGGCAGCCAGAAAATTGCCTTGACGGGCGGTAGCGGGGGAAGATAATTGTTTAAGACCGATGATAAATAAAATGGCGGCAAGTAGATAGGACAACTCGATCCCTGTGATAAGGGCATTATTCATGATTTAGCCTCTTTTTTCTTGAACATTTGCAGCATTCGATCGGTAACGACAAAACCACCGACCACGTTAACCATCGCCAAAATAACGGCAATTAACCCTAAAATTACGGTTAATTGGTGCCAATCCGTGCCTCCGGCGATGAGGAGCGCACCGACAACGGCGATACCTGAAATTGCATTCGCTCCCGACATCAGGGGTGTATGGAGAGTGGGAGGGACTTTATTGATTACCTCGAAACCGACAAAGGAAGCGAGGACAAATACCACTAAAGCGGTTAAAAGTTGGGCAGTCATTGGTTAAGTAAAAAGGGGATGGGGGTTGGGGATAGGGGTTGGGGGATAGGGAAGTGGGGGATTGGGGAAGTGGGGAGAATACTGCCTCCTGAATACTGAATACTGACTCCTGAATCCTGATAGCTAAAAAGCGGATAACTGTTCACTGAGGGCGGATTTAATGCGTTGGTTGCGGATTTCGCCGGCGTGGGTGACACAGGCACTATCAATGATGTCATCGGCAAAATCGAGGTTTAAACTGCCCTCTTTGCTGACTAGAAGCTGTAGCAGCATTTGCAGGTTTTTGGCGTACATCTGGCTGGCATTGGTGGCCACTGTGGCAGGAAGATTAACGGCTCCGACGATTTTTACCCCATTAACGATGATTTCTCGTCCCGGTTGGGTGTAGGCGCAATTTCCGCCCTGTTCCGCCGCTAAATCAACGATTACCGACCCCGCTTTCATGGTGGCGATCATTTCTTTGGTGACTAGCAGCGGGGCCTGTTTCCCCGGTACTTGGGCGGTGGTGATCACCACATCAGCCCGCTTAATTGGTTCCGTTAGGGCTTGACAAATGCGCTCCTGTGTGCTAAGGGAAACCTCTTTGGCGTAACCGTTATCGGCGACGGTATCTTCTTCTAGGGGCATTTCAATAAATTTCGCCCCGACACTCTGCACTTCTTCTTTGACTTGGGGACGAATATCAAAAGCCTCCACCACTGCCCCCAAACGGCGGGCGGTAGCGCAAGCTTGCAATCCGGCAACTCCTGCCCCCAATACCAGCACTTTGGCTGGGGCGATCGTACCGGCGGCGGTAGTCATCATCGGGAACATTTTCGGCAGCTCAACGGCGGCGAGGAGTACCGCTTTGTAACCGGCGAGGTTAGCCTGAGAGGAGAGGGCATCCATACTCTGGGCGCGACTACTGCGGGGAATTAATTCCATGCTCAAAGCGGTGATCCCGCGCTCGGCTAATTTGGCAATGCGCCGGGGTTGACGCAGGGGATCGAGAAAGCCGATGAGGATACCACCATTTTTGAGGCGATCGATCTCGCTATCGCTAGGAGGGACCACTTTGAGAATAATATCAGCAGTTTCATAGATATATTCGCTGTTTTCGCTCAGGGCGGCTCCCACGGCACTATAGGCACTATCGGCAAAGTTAGCGCTAATTCCCGCCCCATTTTGGACAATTACCTCAAATCCCGCCTTGACTAAACGGGCGACGGTATCCGGCACTAGCGCCACCCGCGCCTCGCCTTGGTCACTTTCTTTGATTACGCCGATTTTCATGGCTGGGTTTCTCCTTAGTAAGTCCTTCTCTTGTCCTATGCTGTTAGGGTAAGGGTTTCGTTAAATGCGATCGATCCCTTGGGATAATTTCGAGTCAAAATTGCTTTTCACTTCCATCCTAGCTATCCTCACCTTTCTGGCTCTTTTTCGGGGTGAATCTTAGGATTATCTTCAGAATTAAAGGGTTTTGAGCGGCATTGCTTGGAAATTTTTTTCTAATAATGAGGTACAAGTTTCTCTTTTTTGGGAACGCCAGAACGGTTAACATTAACTGGTCTTCGGTCGTAGATACCAATTTAGGTTATACTTCATCTTTATGAGAAAGGCTGTAAGTTGTTTCTCAATTCTCCCTCACCGAGATTATAAACTAATAAGCAGAGAGACATGAAGAATAACATTGCCTCGATTCTTTCTGAGATTTTGACAAAAAAACTATTGTGCTATCCATTAGGAAATTACCTTAAAGTTTCCAAAATTAATGACAAAGGCAAATCGAGGGCTTGAGCAATTTGTTCAGCAGTTAGCCCTACTTGCACCAGTCTGGGAACGGTTTCTAGTTTTGCTTCTTTTAATTTTTCTTCAATCAACAAGTTTTCGGTTTCAATTATATCAGAATTATCCGTGGCTAAGTTTTCAGGAGATTGAGGGGAGTTAGGACAAAAATTAAGTTTGTCAATTTGTCCAGAATTAACCAAGTTATTGCTACTATTAGTAATTATTAATCTTTCAATTGCTGATCGAACATTTGATTTGTTTAAATCTTCGCCTAATGCTTCTGAGAGAATGTGCAAAAGTTCATAGCCTTTATCTCTAGCATGACCTTCAGAACATTTATACTCTCCTGCTATTTTTGCATATTTTTGTCCATTAAAAACACCTTTTAAAATGCCTATTTGTAGGGTGTCAAGGTGTTTTCCTGTTTGACTAAAAACAAGATTATCAATCTCTTTGAAAACCTCTTGAGTGTCCATATCTGATTATTTTATAATTTTAAGCTTTACCTTCCGACATTATCCGTTATTTTCCGACTTTTGTAAAGAGGCTTAATAAAACTCCCGACAATATCCGTTTTTTGCCGTCTTGCCAGTTCATGAGTTCATTAATTATCATGTTTAACAAAATTATATATTGAGGTTGTAGCAATGAATCCTATTGCTTTAATCATGAGTCTATGGGTAACGGCTCATCCTGCTCCCCACATGGCCAACGCTCAAGCTGTGCAAGATATTGCTGGATCTACTCTCAGTCCAGAGGCGGCAGCAATGGTGGAAACAGCTGCGGCACAATCTGGAAGTGCTGTAGTTACTGAGGCTGTCACTACTGAAGCGGCTGCTTCTGTTGCTGGGGTTATCACCTCTGAACAGGTGCTAGAAGCAGTCGGCTGGCTAGTATTGTTCTAGTGCAGTGCGATCGCATTTTTTGTCGTCTCGTTCCCAGATTCTATCTGGGAACGCTTGATTTCAGGTTCTACCTAAAGGATAATACATTGAAGTAAGGCAGAGCCTTAGATATTAAGTTCCAAGGCTCAGCCTTGGAACAAGGTAAAAGGAAAAAATTTAATGCCTTTAAGAGTCCATGATCGAGTTAAAACTGCCTATGGCGAAGGTCAATGGCGATGGACATGGATCAATATTAAGAGATAAACTAAAATGGCACATTTTAAAACTTTACCCGATGACGTTTTAACTCAATTACAAAGAAAAGTAGGTTTTAGCTTGTCTAGAATAACTGAGTCTCTCGGTGCAGTTTCCCCTGCTTTGCATGAAAGTGTAGATGTCTGGAATCTACCCGCAAATGCAGTGGTTGAACCAACCAACGATTTAACCCGTTTAGCTCATCCATCAGGGCAATGGCATCTGCAAGTAAAATCAGATAATACCCCGATCGCCTACGCTCGCTCTAGTAGCCTTGGCAGTGAACCTACAGATTGGTCTGTGGATGAAATTTTTCAATCGGAATTAGCACAAAAATTCGATCAAGCTATTAGCTGGATTGATGAAAATATCCCTGAAGAAAATATCATAGTCAGATTATTAGTGATTCCAGCTTATCAAACCCATGCTTTATGGTTGATTGACGAAAGTAACATCAATAATCAAAAAATTATTGTTATTGATGCTCCTCTTGAATATGGCTTTAATTTACCACCCAAGATTGATAAAACTCAAGAAATAGAGCAATTTCTTAACCAACTACGCTCGGTTAAACACGCTGAAGGATTAACGGAATAGGGTGGATAATTCTGCTCGGCAAAACCTAATCAGATGTTTAATATCGACAAAGCTGCCCTTGTCTAGTAATAAGAACAGGGATAAGCTGCCCGCGTATTTAAATTGCTTGTTGAGATGATGCAAGAGGCAACACCCCCCTATCGTGTTCTGTGTCATAATAGTTATAATTTTGGTAGAAAGGTATATACTTTCCATCGAAAGCGATGTACTTTTCGTGAATTTGCCCCATAACCCGAATAGAGTTGGGGCTTGTTTTCTAGGTAGGTGGCGATCTTAAAATTACCTTAATGTAGATATCAATTGCTCTTAACCTCATTTCGGTTTAAAAGACTTCCTACTCAGTCACCCGATTTCCGCCCCTGCCAATCGCACTAAAAAGTATATGTTTTTAATTACATAGTGTATGTAATTAAAAATCCATCCCTTGAGAGAATTTTCTGTTGTGGGTAAAATAGGGAACCCGTGATCGAGAATCGAAGTCGTCCAGCAACTAGCTCTGTTTCTTAGGAGAGCGTTATTAAGAATAAAAATTCGGTTCCGGGAATTTTTCATTGACAATCCAATTGCCCAGATCGCGAATTTTGTAATCCACAGGATCATGAAGGGTAAAAGTTCGTAGATTCCGCCAGTAGCGATCAAACCCGTAGGAACTCGATGTCGCCCTCGCCCCCATGACCTCGAACATTTGATTCACCACCTCTAATCCCACCCGTGTCGCCGCCACCTTAGCCACTGCGATCGCAACGGCACAGCGACCGCGCTTTTCTGCGGTGAGATTCCATTGTTCCTCCCAAGCGTCCTGTAGAATTTCCGTTGCTCGATCAACCAAACCCCTGGCCGCCTCTAAATCGACCCACAGACTGCCGTAACGATGCAGGAGATAGGGATCTTCCGTCGCTCGCTCGACCCCGGCAGTTAGCCAAGGACGGGTTTGCTCTCTCGTGTACCGTCCTGCGGCCTCAAAAGCCCCCAGAGCAATCCCCAAGTAGATATTGGCTAGATTCAACTGGGTTAAACAGGCGCGGAAAGTGGCGAAAGGTGGCGCAGGAAAGGCTTGCGAACCGAAAAACTCCCGGGGGTAAATCGCCACATTATGAAACGAAACACTACCACTATCGGTTTGCCGTTGACCCATATTATCCCAATCGGCGTGCAGTTCTACTCCCTCACGCTGGGTGGGAACCACAAGAACCGATATTTTCCCCGTCTGCTGATCGATCGCCGTAACGGGTAAAATGTCAGAATCCCACGAACCTGAACAGAAGCTTTTCTTGCCTTCTAGTCGGAAAATATCGCCCTCGGAAGCGATCGCTGTCCGACGATCCAAGGGATTTAACGCATTCGCCCAAAACCAATTCTGTCGGATGGTTTCCTTGTAGTAGTATTCCTTGTGTTCGATCGTCCCGAAAAGATGGGGAACGATCACCCCAAGATGATGGTAGGAAAAAATATGAGCGATCGAGCTATCGACTTGGGCGAACTCTCGAACGATGCGAAATAAGGTAATCCAACTCTCGCCAGAACCACCGTATTCTCGGGGAATAATTAAGGTCAAAAGACCACTTTGGCGGAGGCGATCGCGCGCCAGTTTCGGGGTTCCACCCTGATGGTCTCGCTCCACTGCATCGATGGCGAATTCCGATGCCAGAGAAACCGCGAGAGATAGATAATAATCGGCAGACTGACTAGGGGATACTGACATGATCGAGATTCCTTAGATATATTGAATCCCCCTAAACAGGAAGGTATAGGGGGAAATTTTCTGGATTGCTAGAAGGTAAATGTGGTTCTCAGTGTACCGATAATAACACTGGTATTATTACTATTTTGACCGGGGTTGATCAGCCAAAATAAGCCAGGAGTGATGGCGATATTGTCATTAATTTGATATTTGTAAAAAGCCTCGACATGGATCGGTAAATCCTTGGCATCCGTGGGATTATTGGCTTGATAGGGCTGAACGCCAACCACGAGACCGCCCAGATTGCCATCTTTGCCCACATCGGGAAAGGCGAAACCTAGACTATAGTACCAAATGTCAGCATTTCCGGGTCCTTGGAGATTTCTAGAGTTGGTATAGCCTAGGAAACCATTAATCGCCAAGTTCGGCGTGATGGTAAAGAACCCCGACGCACCGAAGGAATCACTGATCAATGGGGTGCCAAAAGGATTATTAGCCTGCCTAGTGCCGACGATACCAAAACTACTGCCGATGTCAAATAAATCTCCCCGATTTTGGTAGGCGTGGACGTAGGTGATCCCGAAACCCGATCGAGAATCGAGCCAAGCGATTTGGGCGATCGCAGCGTATTGACCATTAAAAAGACCACTACCCGGATTGGGATCGGCATGATCCCCGGCCAGATAACCCAAGCTGGCGATCCAGCGATCGCTCAGTTGATAGTTAAAGCCACCTCCCGCACCCCCACCGATCTGGTAAATGGGGTTGGCGGACGCAAACACGGTTAGTGCTTTTCCGCCGCCCGTACCGCTATCGAGATAGGGGTTCAGCGTCGGGATAAAATCGTAGGTGACACCATTGACCGCTGCAATATAGGCGGAAATGCGCTCGCCAATGGGAAAATAATAGGCGAGCCAACCGATATTGACATTATTGTCTAGAGAGGGAACTAGGTTAAAGGATTGAGTAGCTTCCGGAGTCCCATCCCCCAGATTAAATCGTCGGGCATTACCGGCATCTAACCTTACGTTTAACTGGTCTTTGCCCGTAAAACTGCTGACGAACCGAAGACGCACGCGATCTTGAAACACGGTATTGCTCCCCTCCCTCGCACCTTGAAAGGCGTTGGCGACCACGAAAATCGCCTCACCCAGTAGTTTCGTGGTCGTCGAAAAGGAATGGTCTTCTAGGAAAGCAGCCCGGTTTTCTAGGTTATCCACTCTCGCCCCTAAAGCCCCTAACTCGGCCTGAAATTCCTGGGCAAGGCGCTTGAGTGTATCGAGATCTCGTTGGGCGATCGAAACCCCTGCTTGCAGCGATCGCTCGATCGAGTTTAAACAAGCATTCAAACCGGCGGCAAATTCCCAACGGGTTAAGGCGCGGTCGCCCCGATAGGTGCGGTCGGGATAGCCGACAATACAGCCATAGCGTTCCACTAACGATCGCAGTGCCTCGAACGCCCAGCCCGTCGGCGGAACATCGGCAAGTTGGGACACAGAAGTGAGTTGCGCCATCGCTGGATCGGGATGGTTTTTCGACATATCGGTTAGCGGTAAACCCGAAGGGTCGATTTGAGCGAACGCGGGTACGGCAAAGAAAACGCTTCCCAGTAGGAGAGAAGGTCGCCATAACGAATTACAAGAGAGAGAAACCATCGAAATCCTCACATCCAAAAAATAGAGATAGTCGGTGTTTTTTGGCCAGACGAATCCTCGGAACCGCGCTCGATCGATTCCAATATCTCCGGCAGCAATTGAGAAAGTCTCGTTATCCCAAGCCGGTGCTGTAGCAGAATTCCAGGGTAAAACCGCAGAATCCTAAGGCCTGGGGAATAGGAGTCCTATCTTGAGAACACGGGCAGAACTTCCGCCGCTTTGCCAACAGGCATTGCTCTTTTTCCGACCCCTACGCTAGAAAAGGGGAGTGATTAGCTAAACGGCAACAGATGCCCTAGTTTTTCCCGCTTTGTCAGCAAATACTGTTGATTGTGGTAGTTTGGAGGCATGACGAGAGGGATTCGCTCGACAATGTTGATCCCCCAATCTCGGAGACCCTGAACTTTTTGGGGATTATTAGTTAGTAAACGGATATCGGCTACCCCCAAATCCTTGAGAATATGCGCTCCCAGCCGATAGGTACGCCCGTCCGCCTCGAATCCTAGCCTCCTGTTGGCATCTACCGTATCTAGGCCGAGATCCTGTAGGGAGTAGGCCTTGAGCTTATTGATCAGACCGACACCTCGTCCCTCCTGTGGAAGATAGACCACAACCCCTTGTCCGGCGGTTTCGAGCGATTTCAGGGCGATATGCAGTTGTTGGCGACAATCACAACGGGAGGAACCGAGAACATCCCCGGTAAAACACTGGGAATGAATTCGGACCAGAGTCGTCCGCTCTCCGAATTTGTCCGGATCGCCTTTGATGATCGCCGTCGCTTCCGAACCATCGAGGAGGTCGCGATAGGCGTAGATATTAAATTCGCCGAATTCCGTAGGCAGACGGGCGATCGCTTCCCGCGATACCGAGGATTCTACCGCTTCGCGATAGCGGATCAGATCGGTGATTCGGATAATCGGTAGACCGTACTCGTCCGCGTAGCTCATCAACTCCGGTAAACGCGCCATCGAGCCGTTGGGGTTCTGGATCTCGCAGATGATTCCGGCGGGGTAGAGTCCAGCTAATGGGACTTAGGCGTTTTCGGTCAGCAAAAAAGGCTCAAACCATTACGGGACAAAGGGTTAACCTCGATTTATGATTTTCCTTGATCTATCTGGGTTTCAGCGATTTTGGGCTTCTCGAAGTAAATCCCAAGCGGGG
>NZ_JADBUE010000049.1:0-30105 GCF_020245805.1 Microcystis sp. M179S2
ACAAATCGAGAAAAGCCTCAACTCCAATCCCCGCTTGGGATTTACTTCGAGAAGCCCAAAATCGCTGAAACCCAGATAGATCAAGGAAAATCATAAATCGAGGTTAACCCTTTGTCCCGTAATGGTTTGAGCCTTTTTTGATGACCGAAAACGCCTAAGTCCCACTATCCACCATGTGTTTATACGTTCAACCAGATACAAAGACGGCCAAATGACATTTGCGAGAATCATCATTTTTATAATTAACGGATTGGCTCAATATTAATAAATTATGCTCACAGTATAATCTTTGAACAAATTTATGGACGACCTCGAAGCTCTGTCCGTGCAGAAAATCTAGCAAGCTAACGGAAATGGTCAGCAATTTTGTAGGGTGCGTTAGGCGGTGATAAGCTTGGAATGAAAAAACAAAATTAGTAATCCGCCGTAACGCGCCAGTTAAGTATTATCAAAGTTCTCATCAACCAGAAGCTTAATCATTCTTGCTGCGCTGCTTTACGGGCAAGAAGGCGATCTCGCAATCCCTGGGGGTCAAATCTCCCTTGATTGATTACCGGAATCTTCTGTGCTTGCTGTTGTCGCTGTTGCAAGTAGGATTCTACTTCCGATTGGTGATTGAGGTAAAAAGCGATCGTGGCGTAAACGTCAGCTAGATTTAGTGATGGGTAACGATTAACGATTTCCTCTGCTGTCGCGCCCTGATGAAATAAGGTCATAAGCATTTTCGTCGCCGTGCCTAGAATTTTATTGTCTAGTACAGCATCGCTACCATAGCATGATCGATTTAACTTGACTAGGAATGGATAAAGGCAAATAATCAATTAATCGATCGAGATCAAGACTCAATGTCTGATAACTTGTTATTGGTGGGGTAGGAAATCACCTAAGTCACCCTGTTGAATTATTGATTGTCACTAAAAATGTTTAAGCGATCGCTTTTCTTGCCCCTGTTAATTTTATCCCTTAGTTGTACGCTGCTTTTTAGTGCTTGTCGTCAACAAACAGCTAATAATCCCCCAGCAACGACCAATAATAATTCAGAAACTTTAAAACTTTTATATTGGCAAGCACCGACGATTTTAAATCCCCATCTCTCCACGGGATTTAAAGACTCAGAAGCGAGTCGCATTACCTTAGAACCTTTGGCTAGTTTCGATGAAAAAGGGGAATTAGTTCCTTTTTTAGCGGCAGAAATTCCTACTATTGAAAATGGGGGAGTTGCCCGGGATGGTAAATCCGTGACATGGAAGCTAAAAAAAGATATTAAATGGTCAGATGGTACTCCTTTTACTGCCAAAGATGTCATCGCTACCTATAATTTTATTACCAATCCGAAAACTGGTTCTACTAGCGCTGGCAATTATGAAATAGTTAAAAGTGTGGAAGCGATCGATACCCATACGGTTAAAATAACTTTTAAGCAAGTTAATCCCGCTTGGTCATTAGTTTTTGTGGGAACAGAAGGGATGATTTTACCTGCTCATCTCTATGAAAAATATAGCAATGAAACGGCACGTCAAGCCCCTGCTAATTTATTACCGGTGGGAACTGGCCCCTATAAAGTGGTAGAATTTAAACCGGGAGATACGGCGGTTTATGAACGAAATTCTTTCTTTCGAGAAGCGGATAAATTGGGTTTTCAAAGAATAGAATTAAAAGGCGGCGGTGATGCAACTTCGGCGGCAAGAGCGGTTTTACAGACACAGGAGGCGGATTATGCCTATAATTTGCAAGTAGAGGCCAAGGTTTTAAGTGATTTAGAAAAAGCGGGTCGGGGTCAGTTAATATCTAGTTTCGGTTCTTTGATTGAACGAGTTTTATTTAATCTGAGCGATCCTAATCAAGTTACTGCCGAAGGTGAGAGGTCTAGTATTAAGTTTCCCCATCCTTTTTTGAGTGATGTAAAAGTAAGAGAAGCTTTATCTTTAGCCGTTGATAGAGATACTATTGCCACGCAGCTTTATGGTATTACTGGGAAAACAACTCCTAATTTTATTGTGATGCCATCGGAATATAATTCTCCCAATACTCGCTATGAATTTAATCTAGAAAAGGCTAAGAAATTACTAGATGATGCGGGATGGAAAGATAGTAATGGTGATGGCACTAGGGATAAAAATGGGGTAGAAATGAAATTAGTTTTTCAAACTACTGTCAATCCTCTCCGTCAGAAAACCCAAGAAATTATCAAACAAAGTTTACAAGCGATCGGGGTAGGAGTAGAATTAAAAACTGTTGATGCCAGTATTTTCTTTTCTAGCGATCCTGCTAACGATGACACGGTAGAAAAGTTTTATGCTGACCTACAAATGTACACTACAGGTAATAATAGTCCCGATCCGAAAGCCTATTTTAAAACCTTTACCTGTAGCGAAATTCCCCAAAAAGCTGATGGTTGGTCTGGGGATAATTATGCTCGTTATTGCAATCCTGAATACGATAAATTATGGCAAGCTTTTAGTCAAGAATTAAACCCAGAAAAACGGCGAGAAATAGCGATTAAAATGAATGATATGTTAATTAATGATTTTGTGATTATTCCCCTAGTTCATCGTGCCGATGTGGTGGCAATTAGCAATAGTTTGTCGGGGTTTGAATTAACTCCCTGGGATAGAAATACTTGGAACATCAAGGACTGGAAGCGTAGTAAATAAATGCTCAAATATTTTCTGAGAAGATTATTATTTTCGATTCCCACTCTTTTAGCTATTAGTATGGTGGTTTTTGGCATTTTGGCCCTAGCGCCGGGGGATCCTATGGGGGAATTTGCAGCTAATCCCGCTATCACCGAAGCGGTGCGAGAAAATATTCGCAAAAGTCTCGGATTAGATCAACCCCTTCCCGTGCGTTACGTCAAGTGGTTGTTAGCATTTCTTCAAGGAGATATGGGCTATTCTTTCACCAGTCGCAGCCCGGTTTTTACCCTCATTTGGCAGCGTTTACCCACAACTCTCTGGATTGTCGGTATTGCCTATATTTTCGGGGTTTTAATCGCTTTTCCTTTGGGCGTAATTTCAGCAGTCAAGCGCTATTCTTGGTTAGACAAAATCATCTCTACTTTTTCGATGCTTGGCTTTTCTTTACCCACCTTTGTGACGGGATTATTATTAATTATTATCTTTAGTGTGCAGTTAAACTGGCTACCATCTTTTTATAACAGTACCCTAGAAATTAGCGATTTTAATAGTTTGATCGAGCAGGTTAAACAGTCAATTATGCCCGTAACTGTATTAAGCTTATATCAAGGGGCGATGTTGATGCGTTTTGTGCGTTCTTCCGTAACCGAAGAAATTCACCAAGAGTACGTTAAAACTGCCTTAGCCAAGGGACTAACTAATTTTTCTGTCCTCACTAAGCATATAGTTCGCAATGCTTTAATTCCCGTTGTCACCCTGATTGCTCTTGATATTCCCTCAATTTTTACTGGAGCTTTAGTCACAGAACAAGTGTTTCGTGTGCCGGGTATCGGTGCTTTATTAATCGATTCTATTTCCCGCAGTGATACCCCCGTAGTGATGGCGATTACCTTTATCTATGGGATTTTAATTGTTATCTTTAACTTAATTGCCGATTTAACCTATAGTTGGCTCGATCCGCGAGTCAGATATTAACTATGAACATCATGCGATCCTTACACACGGGGATTTTAGTCACCGATCTAGAAAAAGCCGTTAACTTTTACGAAAATGTCCTAGGATTAACTAGAATCGATCGCCCTTTTCAATACGATGGGGTTTGGTATCAAGTGGGAGATTATCAAATTCATTTAATTGTCGATAGCAATTACCAAAACTACCGTCCCAATCCCGAAAAATGGGGACGCAATCCTCATATTGCCTTCGCTATTGATGACGTGGCAGCCGTGGGTAACTATCTAGAAAGTCAAGGTTATACAATTCAAATGAGTGCCTCGGGTAGAAAGGCATTATTTGTCAGTGATCCCGATGGTAATATCCTAGAAATGAGCCAAATTTAGCCTGAAAAATTCCCCAATATGTTAGACCAATTACAGACTCAACTCTATCACCTTGAACAATACGCCGATCGCTTAGTAACTTCCCAACTAACTCACCTTAGTTTTGTCAGTATTGCCGTGATTTTTCTAGCCGGTTTACTCACCAGTCTTACCCCCTGTATGCTGTCGATGTTGCCGATTACCGTCGCTTATATCGGGGGTTACGAAAATAAAGGTCGTTTAGCGGCTTTTTGGCAGTCCACATGGTTTTCCCTGGGATTAGCCACCACCTTAGCGGGATTGGGACTAATTGCCGCTACTTTAGGAAAAGTCTATGGACAGGTGGGGATCGGTTTACCAATTATCGTCAGTGCGATCGCTATTTTGATGGGGTTAAACCTCTTGGAATTATTACCCCTGCGCTTCCCCTCCCTTGGCGCTACCGATTGGATTACCGGCGATTTTCCCCCGATTTTGCGGTCCTATCTTCTCGGTTTAACATTTGGTTTAATCGCCTCTCCTTGCAGTACACCTGTTCTAGCGACTCTATTGGCATGGGTGGCAAATACGGGAGATTTAAGCTTAGGAGGGGGATTATTGTTATCCTACACTGCCGGCTATGTTTTACCCTTAATTATCGTCGGTTCTTTTACTGCCTCGCTGAAAAGCTTTCTTTCCCTGCGTCAATGGTCCGGGTGGATTAATCCTGTCAGTGGGGTTTTATTAATCGGTTTTGGAGTTTTTTCTTTATTATCCCGTCTGCTGTGATGGTGGAGAGTTATGATAGATAATTGGCTAGAATTGCAAAACTTTTAACTATGACTATATCGGAAACTTCCTCAAATTTAAAGAATAGACCGCCTCAATGGGGACGGAAATTTATCCAGACTATTGCCGATCTACGATTGGCAATTATCCTCTTACTTTTAATCGCTATTTTTAGCATTTCTGGGACAGTAATCGAACAGGGTCAATCTCTATCTTTCTACCAAGCTAATTATCCTGAAAAACCCGCTTTATTTGGGTTTCTGACTTGGAAAGTTTTATTAATAATGGGATTAAATCATGTTTATAGTACCTGGTGGTATCTATCATTATTAATTCTCTTCGGTTCCAGTTTAACCGCTTGCACCTTCCGACGACAATTTCCCGCTTTAAAAGCGGCCAGAAAATGGCAATTTTATCAACAATCTCGCCAATTTCAAAAACTGGCTTTAAGTGCTGAATTAGAAACTGGTTCCCTAGAATCCCTCACCCCCTTGTTAGAAAAAAAAGGCTACAAAGTTTTTCTAGAAAATAACAGTCTTTATGCTCGTAAAGGTCTGATTGGTAAAATCGGTCCGATTATCGTTCATGCAGCCATGTTAATTATTTTAGCAGGAGCGATCTGGGGAGCGTTAACTGGGTTTTTCGCTCAAGAAATGGTAGCTAGTGGCGATAGTTTTCAGGTTAAAAATATTATTGAAGCTGGACCCTTATCTAAAAATTCTCTCCCTAAGGATTGGGGGATTAAAGTTAATCGTTTTTGGATTGATTATAGTCCTAAAGGTGATATAGAACAATTTTATTCTGATTTGTCGGTGATCGATAATCAAGGACAGGAGATCGATCGCAAAACTATTCAAGTTAACCAACCTTTGCACCATAAAGGGGTGACTTTTTATCAAACCAGTTGGGGGATTGCTGGGGTAAAAGTACAGGTGAATAATAGTCCGATCCTACAGCTACCGATGGCTAGTTTAGACACCAAAGGTAATGGACAAATCTGGGGAACTTGGATTCCGACTACAACCGATCTTAGTGAGGGAGTTTCTCTTTTAACCAGAGATTTACAAGGTACGGTAGTTGTCTACGATGCTAAGGGAGATTTAACCTCTGCTGTACGAGAAGGAATGACGATTCCTATCAATGGAGTTAATCTAAAAATAGTCGAATTAGTGGGAAGTACAGGTTTACAAATTAAGGCAGATCCGGGAGTCCCGATCGTCTATTTAGGTTTTGGTTTATTGATGATGGGAGTGGTAATGAGTTACTTTTCCCATTCCCAAATTTGGGCTTTACAATCGGGTGATCGCTTTTATATTGGTGGTAAAACTAATCGCGCTCAAGTCAGTTTTGAACGGGAAATAATTGATACCATTGAAAGGCTAAAGTTAAAGTAAGCTGTCCGCTCCGCACATTTAAATTGCTGGTTAAGATCAGGCAAGAGGCACTCTTGCAATAGGCAACCCCCCCCGACGTCGGGGGGGGCAAGGGGGGGGGAGATTCAGCTAATCTAAGGATAGGCGGTTAAAATACCTCTTAGCTTAGAATCGACGTTAATTTAGTGTCGTTTCTCGATCAAAAGTTCTGTTTATCTACTGACTCCTGACTCCTGACTCCTAACTCCACCAACAAACTTTTTCAGTAAACCCCAATTACTTATATGCCAGAATTGCCAGAAGTAGAAACGGTGCGTCGCGGGTTAAATCAAGTTACCCAGGGCCAAAAAATTATCGGTGGGGAAGTATTATTACAGCGTACCCTAGCCTACCCTAATTGCGAGGCAACTTTTCTGCAAGGAATTGCTCAGACCACGATTAGCAATTGGCAGCGCCGAGGCAAATATCTCCTCGCCAATTTAGATAATGGTAGCAGTATCGGGGTTCATCTGCGTATGACCGGACAATTGCTCTGGGTAAAAGATACCACTCCCCTGCCGATTCATACGCGCTTACGCTTCTTTTTTGCCAATCAGCAAGAATTGCGCTTTGTCGATACCCGCACTTTCGGGAAAATTTGGTGGATTGCCGCCGATAAAACCCCAGAAACTGTGATTACCGGTCTCAAAAAACTGGGACTGGAACCCTTTGATCGCAATTTTACCCCCGATTACCTCTATAGTCACTGTCAAAAAAGTCGTCGTCCGATTAAAACTTTTCTCCTCGATCAAAATGTAGTCGCAGGAATTGGCAATATCTACGCGGATGAAGTTCTTTTTAAAAGTGGTATCCATCCCCAAACTGCCGCCAATCTCTTAAAAATTGAGCAAATAGACTTATTGACAAAAAACATTATTTCTGTATTGGAAACTGCAATCGCTGAAGGCGGAACCAGTTTTAGCGATTTTCTCCACGTTACGGGAGTTAATGGCAATTATGGGGCGATGGCCTGGGTTTACGGTCGTAATGGCGAAAATTGTCGCCTTTGCGGTGCAACTATTGCCAGAATTAAATTAAGTGGGCGCTCGGCTCATTTTTGTCCCCAGTGTCAAGTCTCAAGGGGAGAAGGGAGAAAAAGCTGATCACTGATTAGGGGCTGTGGCTTCAATTTTGTTATTTTCGTCGGCTAGGGTCTGAATCTCCTGTCTGTAAGCAAAAGGAGCGCGACTGAGAGCATCTTGAAAGAGGGGTTGAGCCTCTTGATTTTTGCCCTGTTCTTTTAGTACGATCGCCGCTGCCAAAATCGGTCGGAAATCGTTAACATCCATCTGTTGAGCTTGTTTATAGGCGTTTAAAGCTTCCGGATAATTTTGCTGCTCGAAATAGATTTTGCCTAAAAGTAACTGAACGGAAACGATATCGATTAAACTAGCAGGATTATTGGGATCGGCAGCAGCTTTTAAAGCGCGATCGAGCGTGTCTTTGACCAGACTAATCGCCTCGATCGAGCGGTTTTGGCTGAGAAATAAATTAGTTAATCCGGTCAAGGCCCGCAGCTCTTGGGGATGGGAGGCTAAAAGGGCGCGATAACTGGCTGTGGCTCCTGCATAGTCTTCTATTTGCTGTTTCGCTTCCGCCAAAAGTAGCAGATAATCGGATTGTTGGGGGTTAAGTTGCGCTAATTTTTCTAAAGGTTCGATCGCTTGCCTTAAATCGCCCTGCTGTAAGCGAGTATCTAATAATCCCCGCAAAGCCGTCTGATTATCGGGTTCGCGCTCTAAAACCATCTGATAACCCAGTGCTTGACTGGCTAATTCCTCTTGTTTGACTGCGGACAGATGACTCTGGCCCGAGGAGCGCTCACTCTGGAGAATAGAAGTCAATAGCGGCATGATCGAGAAAGACAGCAAAGCAAATAACATCAGGACGAGACCGATGGACAGCCAACGACGGTGAGAGAGAGAGGCTTTCATAGACTGGGGTGCGAGGGGACAGAGAGGAAAATGTGATGGAAATCTGGAGATTTGATGAGGGGATCGATCGAATTGGCCGCTCTTTATTAAGTACAATGGGCAAACGGTCAAGACTCAAAAGGGTTTTGACAAGGTTGACAGTCAAAAGATCATGGTTCTTAATATATTAGATGCCAGTAGAGTCGCCCTAGAGGGTTATTGTAACCCCCCAGATCGCGCTTTTGACTTGCTTGATTACTAATTTATTATGTGTCTCCGCCGCTAGGAGTGTGATATGAATCGTCCTGGGAATCGGTTTACCGAATCACCGAAAACCCCCCCGACTCCTGAAGTTCCACTTCAGGAAGTCCCCCTTGAGTCCCCCCATACTGAGGCTGATTTAGCCGTAGAGTCAGCCACCCCCGCAGAAGTCAAACGTCAACAACCGATCCCCCCTCCCAGTCATCTGCGGCAGTATCGGGCGATCGGTCTCGTCTATGGCCATTATCAGCGATCGGAGGAACAATTAACTAAAGGCAATATTTTAACTGCCGATGGTACTCTGATCGATTCTGTGATTCTCGGTCGGGTGATCAGTTTGGTTAAAAATCATCTCGATCTGGAAAAACCCCATCTTTGGGTGGTTTATCCGCGCACCCGTCAGGAAAATGATGCCCTTCATGTTCAGATTGTCGGTGTTTGGGAACCAGAAACCCTGAAAAAGGAGGATGATCAGGAGATAGAGCCTCTCCTCGCTTCTACCCCGGGTTATTTCTCGATTCGAGGCGAAGTCATCTTTACCGAACGGGAAAATCAAGCGGTAGTGGTCAAAATCCGACAAATGCCCAAAACTGAAGCGGACAAACCCAAGTTTTTTAAACTAAAATTGCGCGGCACTTTACCTGGTAAACCGATCAGTCGTTTTTGGGATTTTCAGGTACAACTGAAAGGAGATGCCTTAACCATTTTGGAAGGTTTAGACCTCGGTTTTGCCAGCAAGAAAAAACCGATGGGTAAGGGAGGTTTTAAAAAGCCTTTTGATAAAAATCGTCATCCCTCGGGGGAAGGAGAAAAACGACCTTTTACCCCCGGACAATCCCCTATCCCTCGGCCTTCCCGACCAAAACCCGTATCGGAAAACTAATTTTTTTCTAAGGATGGGTGAGAAACCCATCCCTAGTCTAGGATTTGGTTTTGGGAGCTATTTGATACTTAGTATTGGGAATATAAGCGCGAATGTTATAACTATAATCTGTTCCCAAAATCTCGGCGATAAAAACCGCTAACTGAGTGCCTAAAATCGCTTCATCGGCAGAACTAAAAGATTTATAATCTTCTATTAACCATTCTTGACCACCATTAACTAAAGTACATCTAAATGTACCAAGAGATTCGGCAATTTCTGTATGTTCTGTATAGTTTCTCGTTCTTACTTCCCCCCTACTATCTGCCCTCAAACACAATTGATTAAGTTCTGCATAAAATTTGGCAGGAATTTTGTCTAAATCACCCCCTTTAGTCACCCAATGCACAAAAAGATGAAAAGACCAAGGAAGATTGAGGTAGAGTAGATAAAATAAACCCAGAATAATTGTTAAATATAAGGAGGAAGTCAGGAATTTATCATATTTCCTTTTTCGGGATCGATTTAAACGTTTAGCTAAATCTAACTTTGATTTTTTCATAAATTTTAATGAGTCAAAAGTAATTCGTAAAAAGTAAGATGTATAAAAAAATCCGGCGTTTTGCTCCGATTATCCTGTCCTTGAGTTTATTTATTCTAGCGGTCTGGGCAATTAGTCAAGAATTTAAACACTACACTTTTGCCCAACTCTTGGCTAGTTTGGATCATATTACCACAAGTCGTAAGCTAGAAGCTATTTTTTGGATGGCTTTGGGTTATTTGTCGATGACGGGTTATGATCGCCTAGGTTTTTATTATATCAAGCATCCCTTAGCTTTAGGCACTATTATCCGCACTGCTTTTATCAGTTATGCTCTTGGTAATACCATTGGTTTGACCTTATTTTCTGGGACAGCAATCCGTTATCGTTTCTATACTCCTGCGGGGGTGGGGGTGGTGGATATTGCCAAAGTTATCACTTTTACCCATTTAAGCTTTTGGTTAGGAATGTTGGGGATTGGTGGTTTAAGTTTCCTCCTCGATCCCCAACGGATTCCTCAACTTTTAAAATTACCTTTTTTAACTACCAAACCTTTAGGAGTAATTTTTTTATTGCTGGTTACGGGCTATTTTTTCTTGACTCTCACCTATAAAAAACCGATAAAAATCGGCAAAGAAAATATCTATTTACCCTCTTGGACTCTTTCCCTAGCTTTGATTTTGTTGACTTTTATTGATTGGATATTAGCCGCTAGAGTTCTCTATCTTCTTCTCCCGGGCAGCTACAATACTTCGTTTTTAGGATTTTTCGGTCTCTATGTATTTGCCATGACGGCAGGGGTATTAAGCAATGTGCCGGGAGGAATAGGTGTTTTTGAGTTTATCATGCTGAGATTACGCCCCGAATATGTATCTAATGCCGAGCTTTTAGGCTCTTTAATCGCCTATCGAGCTATTTATTATTTCCTGCCTTTAATTGTCGCTTTTGTCTGGTTGTTGGGTTACGAGGCGCGCAGAAAATAAGGTCTTCAAATTAGCTTAAACGGACAAAAAAAGTCCCCATGCAGTCATAGCTGGGGAGCATCAATCTAGTAGGCTAAAGTTTCTAAAGTTTCCCGTAGATAGGAACAAATGCGAGCATCAGCATCGTCTCTATTTTTACCTGATTCTAGTTGTTCTTGCTGCCAACGCCGAAAACCGGAACTAGCGGCGATGGCTTGTTTTAAATGCTCCCAAGTGTGATGATCTTTGTGAAGTGGGGTGTCAGAAAATGTGGTAGAGTTGCCCATCTTTACCTCTGGTGGTAGGGTTGCACCTTTTAACATAACTTAAAAATCGCTGAAAATTCTGATAACTGGGACACAATTAGGCAGAAAAAGGTGTTGCCTAGCTGGAAAGCTGCGGGGAGGCCAACACCTTTTTTGAGGAAATATAGCAGATTTTTAGGAGATTTTGCTGGTTTCTGCCGCTTCTTCCGCCTCCACTGCCGCGTTTAAAGCGACGGAGGGAATGGGGATAGGAAATACCGACGGCAGCTTAGCGGCGGCATCTTCAGGAGGCTGCCCGGAGTGAAAACGACGGTAACTTAAAACACCGGCTACGGTGATTGCTCCTGTAGCGGCGGCAACCCCTAAAATAAGTTTGTTAGCATCCACAGGGAAGGTGGTATTGCTGCCAAAAATGCCTTTAGCTTTAGCGAAAGCACAAGCGGAGGCACTGCCAGCATCAAGAGTACCTAAAACAATACCACTGACGAGGGTGGCACTAACGGCGATGGAGGTGAAAAAAGTTTTCTTCATAATTGCCTTGGGGATAGGTTGTCAATAGCGATTATCCTTGCATTATAGATATCTCCATCACAATTGTCTATGGGAGCATCTCATTTATGCAAGTGAGTAATTATACTTATCCCTAAAACTGTTTTCTAGCAAGGCTTTCAAAATAGCTTGACATAAAAACCTGATTTAGGGGTTACAAAGGTGAGATGCTCCCATTGTTTATTTTATTTCCGTTGGTGACATTGGGATAATTTTGTTTAAGAATCATGAATTATCAATATCGTGTCGGGGGTAGTCTTGCCTATAACCATCCTACCTATATCGAGAGAAATGCCGATCGAGAACTGTTAACGGCGTTGAAAAATGGTCAATTTTGCTACGTTTTTAACTGTCGTCAGATGGGTAAATCCAGTTTAAGGGTACGAGTGACTCATATTTTACAGCAATTGGGCATGGATTGCGCGTCCGTAGATATAACCAGTCTTGGTAGTAATGATAATTTATCCCAATGGTATAACGGGGTGATTACCCGTTTGTTTTTAGGATTTAATCTGACGGGAAAAATTAATCTTAAATCCTGGTTGCGCGAGCGAGAGGATTTACCTCCCGTGCAGCGTTTGGGACAATTTATCGAGGAAGTTTTATTAGTTTATTGTCGGGGAGAGAAAATATATATTTTTATCGACGAGATCGATAAAATTCTCAGTTTACAGTTTTCTCTAGATGACTTTTTTTCCCTGATTCGTTATTGTTATAACCAAAGAGCGGAAAATGCCCAGTATGAAAGAATTACTTTCGCTTTATTCGGTGTTGCTACCCCAGCAGATTTAATTCGCGAAAAGACCCAAACATCTTTTAATATCGGCCAAGCGATCGAATTAACGGGATTTAATCTTGCAGAAATTGCTCCTCTAGCTGCGGGATTATCTAGTCAAAGTAATTATCAACCCGACTGCTTAGAAAAAGTTATTTTTTGGACGGGAGGACAGCCATTTTTAACCCAGAAAATCTGTCAGCTATTGCGGGAAACTAATTTAGATATTGAGACGCTGATCAAAGAGAGAATTATTAATCATTGGGAATCTCAAGATGAACCAGTTCATCTGCGAACTATTGCCGATCGCTTGTTAAGAAATCAAGACAAAGCGGGTCGTTTGTTAGGCATCTATCAACAAATTTTAGAAAAAGGTGCAATCCTGTGCGATGATAGTCCAGAACAAGGGGAATTAAGGTTATCGGGGTTAGTGGTGAAAAAGGATAATCAGTTAGTAGTTTATAATCCTATTTATCGAGAAATATTTAATCTCAATTGGGTAGAAAAACAATTAGAGCAATTGCGTCCCTACTCAGAAGCAATCGCCGCTTGGCAACAGTCTAATTATACCGATGAATCGCGGCTTTTACGCGGAAAAGCTTTAAATAATGCTCTCGATTGGTCTCAGGGAAAAAGCTTAAGTAATCTTGATTATCAGTTTTTAACTGCCAGTCAAAATCTCGATAAAAGAGAGGCAGAAATTAGCCTAGAAACCCAGAGGCAAGCTAATAAAATTCTAGCAATTGCTCACCAAAAAGCTACCAAAAGAATTCAAATTGGCTCGGTAATTTTAATTGCTTCTCTTTTGGGTTCTCTCTTAGCTTTTGTCCAGGTAAAACAAGCGTGGCAGCAAGTAGAAACCGCTCAACTAGGTATTCAATTACAGCGCCAGGGTGATAGTTATTGGCAACAATTTCAATTTGAACAACTAGAATCTTTAATGGCGGCCATGCAAGCAGTAAATAGTTTAAAAAATATCGTTACTGATGGGCAAACCTTGAGTAAATATCCTGCTACCAGTCCAATTATTACCCTGCAACAAATTTTAGATCGCATTCAAGAAAAAAACCAACTGCAAGGACACCGAGGAACTATTTATAGTGTTAGTATTAGTCCTGATCGTCAAAAAATCGCCACTGCTTCTCAAGATGGGACGGTAAAAATTTGGAATCAAAAAGGTGAGAATATTCAAACTTTGACAGGTCATCAAGGAGCAGTTTATAGTGTTAGTTTTAGTCCCGATGGTCAAAAAATCGCCACTGCTTCCGAAGATAAAACCGCCAAAATTTGGAACTTGCAAGGGCAAAATTTAGTCACCTATCCTGACCATCAAGAATCAGTTTATAGTGTTAGTTTTAGTCCCGATGGTCAAAAAATTGTCACCACTTCCAGGGATAAAACCGCTAGATTATGGAATTTATCAGGTGAAACTTTACAGGTATTTAAGGGACATAAAAGATCGATAGATGCAGCTAGTTTTAGTCCCGATGGTCAAAAAATTGCCACCGCTTCCCGGGATGGTACGATTAAAATCTGGGATTTATCAGGTAAAATTATCTTGAGTTTAGGTCAAGAAAATATTGAGACTTTTTATAGTGTTAATTTTAGTCCCGACGGTCAAAAAATTGCTGGAGCAGCGGCAGATAAAACTGCTAAAATTTGGGATTTACAGGGAAATTTAATAGCTACTTTCCGGGGACATCAAGATTTTGTCAACAGTGTGAATTTTAGTCCTGATGGCAAGTTTATAATTACTGCATCTAGTGACGGTAGTGCTAAAATTTGGGGAATGCAAGGGGAAGAAATAACTACTCTCAGAGGACATCAAGAATCGGTTTTTACTGCTGTATTTAGTCAAGATGGAAAACAGGTGGTAACTGGATCGAGTGATGAAACGGCTAAAATTTGGCAGCTGAACAATTTAAATCAAGCTCAGGCCGATAATACCAGTGTTAGCATTAATTCCCAGGGCAGTATTATCGCTATTGCTAATAAAGATGGTCAAATTACTTTACTCGATTCCCAGGGAAAAAAAATTAGAGAATTTGCCACAAAAATGCGCTCAATCTATAGTATAGCTTTTCATCCCGATAGTAATCAGATAGCGATTACAGGAAGAAATGGAAAAGTACAAATCTGGAGTCAAAAAGGAACAATGCTTCAAGAATTTACTGCTAGTCAAGTACCGATTTATAGTCTTGCTTTTAATGGAGAGGGAACAGCAATAATCACGGGAACAAGCGAGGGAAAAGTTCAATACTGGCATTTAAGTAATTATCGGCCTCAATTAATTAATTCCTGGACAGCCGATGATAATATTATCTATGATTTGGTGTTTTCTCCCGATCATCAAAAAATTGCTACTGCTGCTCGAGGAAAGATTAAAATTTGGGATTTACAGGGCAATCTTTTAAAGGAGATTAAAACTGATTCTTTTCCCGTTTATGGAGTTAGTTTTAGTCCCGATGGTGAAAAAATCGCCGCTATTTCAAGGGATGGTACAGCTAGACGCTGGGACAGGGACGGAAATTTGCGCTCCGAGTTTAAAATAGAAGAAGATATCGTCTATGGGATCACTTTTAGTCCTGATAGTCAAGAGATTGTGATTATTGCTAGGGATGGTCAAAAGCATCGATGGCCCTTAGAAACAGAATATAATTATTTACAAAAATTGCTCGATCGAGGTTGTCTTTGGTTAGAAGATTATCTCGGGAATCGTCCCGAAAAACGAGAAGCTCTATCCCCCTGTACTAGGAAAATAAAACCATTCACATTTTAAACTTGGTTTGACTGGGTGGGGGGTGAAGGTTAAATTAATTAGTTAATTTCTTGATCTCTTCGGTTTGTCTTATGCAACGGACAGGGTTATAAGGGATGAAACCCTTATAGAAACAGACATTACTGCGATTTTTGTCAATTGTTTGCAATCTGGAGCGCACTAATCAATTAAATCTCTTGCCAGATCAGGATTTAGTCGATTTATGCCTCCATATAGAATCATACCAAGTAACGAAGAACCCAACATTTTTGGTTTCAGCGCTAGAATTTTATCTAATGACCTTTTGTCAACGAGAGAGTCCAGTTATAATCATTGTCTTTGTGTCTTTGCTACTCTAAAAATTTCTTGAGCTGTTGCTGAACCGACAAAACGCCAGTGCCAAGGTTCATAACTAACACCTTGGAAATTGTTTTTCGGAAATGATAGTTCAAAGCCATATTGAGCAGCGTGAACTTCTAGCCAGCGATAGGCTTCAGTAGAGTCGAATGTCAATTTGAGGATAGTATTAGGACTTTTACCGTCACCAACATCGAGAGCATAGCCTGTATGATGTTCGCTGAAACCTGGAGGCGCACTCAGTTTAGAGGCTGCTTTCTTGCTTCCTTGGCGTTGAATTTGTCGCTCAAACAGCTTTTTTTGATCGGCAACTGAGCGAAAGCCAGAAACAGGAACGATCTCAATTCCCTCTTGTTGAGCGGCTAATTGCATCTGTTTAAACATCTCTGCCGCTTCTCGATTTAGATATGCTTTACGTTCGTAGAAAATACCAATTTCCACTAAATCATTAGCATTTTCTTCGTATTTTATATGAAAAGGAATTTCAGTTTGGTTAGGAAGTGAAAGTACAGTGTAATTCTTGGGAGGTGGCGAAGATACTGAATAGATATCATCAGCACCAGTAACCATCTGTTTGGGCGAAGGAACTGGCAGAGCTTTGGATGTATTTGCCAAAGGATAAGGTCGCTGTAAGGGAGGCGTTAGAGTATTTTTAGGGATAGGAGCAGGGGAATTTAGAGAAGTAGAAGAAACTGAAGGCGAGGTAGAAACTATCGCAGTGGTTGGCAGTTCAGCAGGCTGTTTAAACCCTAAATAAATCGATACACCCATTACAACAATTATAGGAATAATAAAATATCGAAAAGCTGAAATAAAAGATTTCATATTAGTTGTAGTAGATGAAAAAAAGTTCGATAGATATTTGTCACTGAAATTATGTCAACATGGTAGGGACACGACATTAGCAAGGTTCTGTAGGAAGTTATCAACATCACTAAAACGTTCAAGGACAAGCCGTTGACTTAACAATAATGGGATTTATAGTAGTAATTGACTCAAAGCGTTTCAATTCCTCATCAGTCAGTGGTGGATTGTCGGTATCTGATAAAGCATTCGCTTCAATTTCTTCCTCAGTCATAGCCTCGATTTGTGTCCAGTCTGTCTGAGTCTTTAAGGGTACAGTCGTGCCGTCAGAAAGTACAGTCACAACTTAACCGTCAGGTAAAATTCTTGTGGCCTTCATAGACTTTTCTCTCCTTTTTATTGGTTCTCCTTGCTGAAATTAGGCGGGATTTTTCTCCTTGTGGGATGGGCATTTTGCCCGTCAAAAGGCTAAATTACCCCACTGCTGGATAAGTGTTAACTTGCCATCTTTTACTATCCACAGGACAAGCAGAACCTAAATTAGTTATGTTCCATTCAATAAAAGCATTATTATTATTTTGCCAAGTAATAGTGACATCTCCAACACAGTGACCTGAACTTCCAGATAAATCGAAACTACCTTTAAAAGTGTCTCCCACATCACATCTTCCTGTTTTTGAAGAGGAAATTTTAATATAGCCTCTAAAAGGTGGTTTATTAGAGCCAAAAACAGTTTGTACTGAGTTGAGGTTAGTATTGCCAAAACAAATCTGATGCAGGTTAGTAATTTGAGTAAGATTGCTTTCAGAACGCCAAATCAAGTTTGTTCTTGTTGGCTTCAGTTCTTTTACTTGTTTAGTAAGTCTGGCATTTTCTTCTTTTAGTTCTTTTAATTCGGCAAGTCTGGCTTTTTTTTCTTTAAGTTGTGTTTGTACTTGGGACAGTTGGAACAGATTAATAGTAACACTTATTGTTAGTAAAAATACAGATAATAAAGCTAATGTTAATCGGTTTTTATTCCACCAAATTCTATATTTTTTTCCTCGCGTTAGCTCATATCCTTCATAAGCGCGTGTGGGATCAACTTTATATGCTCTGTTATATTTTTCTAATGCTTGTTGATAGTTTTTAGTGTCAAGATAATCTTCAGCCAATTTAAATAAAGCCGTAAAATGATTAGGATTCAGTTTTGCAATTTGTTCATAAATATCGGAACTAGATAAATTACGATTCTCAGCTATATCTTCGGCCAATTCAAAAAGTCTGCAAGCATCTAAATCAACTTTTTCTAAATCCCAGATAGCCTGTCTTAAAGGATAGCGTTTAACCAACCAATAACGAACTAGCTTAACTTTAATTTTGTAGTGAAATTCTGAATTTTCTACTCTCTCTAAAAATTCCCATTGAACTAAATTTTCTGGAGCTTTATTTAAAGCTTCTGTTATGATAACTCCATATTCTCTGAGCAATTTTAAAGGTTCTTCTGTCACTGAATTATTTTTCTTCTCAGCCATTTTCTCCGCTTGCGCTACTGCTGAAAAAACAACTCTTTCAGGAATCGGTAATCCATCTCGAAACCAAGCTAGTCCTCCTTCAGCAGTTTCAATTGCATCATCGACAATTTTAGTAACATCATCACAGGTAATTTCTGACTTATCCTCTTCTTCAGCTTGTAAAAAAAGAGCATTACATATCACTTGAGTAAAATAAGGATGACCTGAACTCAATTCTAAAATTGCATCGATAGCCTGAGAATCATAGTTTAAATAATGTGCAGCAGGTTCAGTAATCAATGCTTTAGCATCTGATTTTTCTAATAAGCCAATTTCTTGATTAACAGCTTGTCTAAATAAGCTTTTTAAGTTGGTTAAATCTTCTACTCTTCTCCCTATTACTGGAATGATAAATAAATTATTGTATTGACCGATAAGAGTTTCCAGATAAGGAAAAAAAGATTCAACTGGGGAATCAGGTGTTTGATCATTTAAAACATCAAATTCGTCTAATAACCAAACCATTTTTCGTTTCTGCTCTTTTAAGACCTCAATTACTTGAGGTAAAAACTCATCTGAGAAAACCGTTTTATAATTCAAGGACAAAGATTCTGATTGAGGAATATTCAACTTATCAGCAATAGTTGAAGCAAGATTTTGTAAGATACTGTCAAGTGGTAGTCGCGTTTTATCATGCAAATCAAAATAGATAAACACGAACTCACCTAGTCCCACAAAATTAGGAATTTGCATGAGTACAGAAGATTTACCAATACGTCTTTGACCATGCAGCAAAACAACTTGTGTATTTTGTTTGAGATTATCTTCAATAAATCTAAAAAGTTTCCGTCGGCCAAAAAATGACTCTTGGTCATAAATGGGACGACCGACAATATAGGGATTTATGTGCCTTGTTTGTGTTGTCATCATGATAATAACCCCCCTACTTGCTCAATGATAGATGCTATCTTATCTTTATTTTGCCATAGCCAACGAATAGCAGTATTAACTCTTGTCGTCTGTTGGCGGCTCATTAAATTAAGGAATCCTCTTTGTCGTTTTTTCAACTCCTCTTCCTGGCTATTCTCGATTTGCTTAATCACCCACCACTCCATTATATATGAGCAGAAAGAATAAGTAGTATTTTCTTCTCCCTCTACCTTCTTTAAGATACCTCGCTCAACCAAATTATTTAATTCTATTTCTTTTTGACTGAAAATCGCTTCAATTCCACCGAGAGCGTATCGATTCCTCCCTAATTTGCCTTCTAATTGGGATAAAGCCAGTAACATTAACAAATTTTGCTCTGTTTCAGTGGACAGTTGCCAAATAGCTTGAAATAAGTGTAAAGTGTTTGTTTGAAATTCTTGAATAAATTTTTTCTCATTAAGGTTATTTCCCGAAACCAATTCTTCATATAATAAGAAACAAGCATTTTGCAGTAAAGCTGGATTACCATCAGCAATTTTACGGATAGCTTGTTTCCAACCCAATAGACTCTCACTTCTATCGAGTAAAAGGTTTACTTCCTGATTAGTAAAAGGCTTAAGATTTTCAAATAAATAACCATTATACCAAGGTGATTTATCAGGTGTAAGTTCTGGACCAATTTGACTCAACCGACGAGATGAAGTCACAACTATCGAGATATTTTGCTCCTCGGATTGAGCCAGGGTACGACACTGACTGACGAAGGTATCTATATCAGCTTTCGTATATTGGGAATTGGGACGTAAGGTTACATCGTAATTATCGATAAGTAAAACTAAAAATTTACCCTGTTCCTTAAGTAAACGCAAGATAATAAGCAAATCATTAACTGTGGCTTCTGGTTTTTCTGAAAGAGTATCAATACTGGTTTTTAAGAAAGAAAAATTATTCTTAATTGTTACTAAAATATTGCGCCAAAAATCAGAAATCTTAAAAGGTTCCAGGCTTTGACAGTCAATGAATACAACAACTGCTTGGTTATAATCTTGCCCGCATTGTTCCCAGATAATAGGATATGTTAGCAGTTTTAAAAAAGATGATTTGCCCATACCCGGACCACCCCAAACCGCTAGAGAACTACGGCTTCTAATCTGATGCAATGCTCTCCTGATTAATGTCTTTCTTCCAATGAAATTTTCAGGAGTAACTCGTTGACCAATAGTGAAAGGATTTGAAGGCATGATCATTTTTTTAGACCCGATTGGAAAAATCAAGGAAGAATGCTTACCCAGTTTGATATTGAGGCTTTAATCTCCCAACCACCAAATCTATTATAGAACCCATTTGGTATCTTTTATAATGTAGATGCTAGGCTGAAAAGGTGAAGCGAAAACCTTGTCCATTATAGGTTTCAGGGAAGAGAGTCTGTAGCCTGTTTAACGGCAATACTTTGGTCTGAACCCCGTCAGTGAATGCGCCACCGTCTAGTCGTCCCCGAAAATCAATAGAGGAGTAAGCTAAAATGTACTCAAGTAGTATGACGAATGAAGAGTAGTCTATCGCAGAACCGCTATTGCCAAAGAAGAAATTGACTGGCCCCCCCGAAAGGGACAAAACGACAGATTTTAGATGGGATTTTCTATCAACTCAAAAATGGCTGTAATTGGCGGGAATTCCCGAAAGATTTCTCTCCCTACTCCACCATGTTCTGGCATTATAAACAGTGGAAAAGTCAGGGAATCATGGTTCTTCGGTTTGTGTTATGCAATGGACGGGGTTTATAATAAATGTAACCCTTATATAGAAAGACATTTGGCAATTTTTGTCAATTGTTTTCGATCTAGAACGAACTAATCAATTAAGTCTCTTGCCAGATAAGGATTTAGTCGATTTATGCCCCCCTATCAAACCATACCAAGTAACGAAGAACCATTTCTTGGGTAATTATTGCCTAACCCACCCGCTCAATAATCTTAACTTTTAATCCGATGAGGGGGGATTTTCTGCGCTTGGCGATCGAGTTTCTGGGGGAGTATCTTCTCCGATAGTTTTTTCTGGGGGCAAATCTTCCTCTGGGGGGGAATTTTCTTCCCTTTGTGATCGAGTTTCTGGGGGAGTATCTTCTCCGATAGTTTCTTCTGGGGGCAAATCTTCCTCGGTAACTTCAATAATCACCGTTTCGCTAACAGCAATAGTTTCGACTTCAACATTGGCGACAGGTTCAGTCGGGGGAATTTCTGGGGGATTTTCGGAAGGGTTGATCTCTTCCGTTGCCAAATCAAAATCATCGAAATCATCGAAATCATCGAAAGTTTCCCCATCATCAATAATTTCTGCGGCTTTTTCCCCAATTTCTGTCACTGATTCTGTAATAGTTTCCCCGATAGCTGCCGCTGTTTCTATAACGGGATCCACCGTTTCTTGAGCTTTTTCCTCAATTTCTGTCACTGATTCTGTAATAGTTTCCCCGATAGCCGCGGCTTTTTCTATAACGGGGTCCACCGTTTCTTTAACCGTTTCTTTAACTTTTGCCGCTACTTTCTCAGCTTTAGCTTTAGTTTTAGGGGATTGGGAGGGAGTAACTTTCCCCAGACGATTGCCTAACCAACCGACAATAGTAAATAATTTAACCGGTTTGTCGGGATAAAAAAGTGCTTGTCTGAGTTTGAGAGTTTGCCAAGCGAAAGCAATAAATAAAATGGCTGCGGCAGCTTGTCCCAGGAGGATAGCGCCTGTAATCCTTCCCGCGCACAACCAGAGGACAAGGGCATAGAATAATCCTACCGCACTCCAGAGAAAATCATCTTGACGGTGGCGATCGGGGGCGATAAAAGCGGTGGTGAGGAGGTAGAGACTACTCAATCCCACAACGACCGCTAGGATATAGGGCAACATTTGCGATTCTCCTTTGACATTTCCTTTTTTATTGTGCGTTATTTGGGGTCGATCGAGTCTATTTTTTGATTAATTTTCAAAATTATCGAGTCAGATCTTCTTTACCTCTGTTTATGAATAGCCATCGTTAACATTAGGAAATTCTGGGTTTATCCTCTGCTGCTTGTGCTGATCAGATTAAACAAGCTTTCGGATCAAATGATTAAGTTTTGGTCTTTAACAAGCAAAGAGGAATTAGGAACCCTTGATCAACCCACAGACAAACTGCTATCTTTAGTAATTAGTGCCGATGAGAAATATTTGATTATTGTTAGGGCTGACAAAACTATAAAAATCTGGCAGAATAAAGCGTTTCTCCCCTAGATGAGCTGCGTTTTTGCGACTGAAATCCTTACTTCGGCAAAGTTTTATTTATACTTCACCTTGACGAGAAACGCTGGCAGTAGGATAAAATAGTAAAATTAAGACAATTGTTCCGAGGATTCTGCCTAATTTATTTAATCCTAACTAACGTTTTTTAATTAAACTCAATCCCGCAGCAATTAAGCCTAAACCCAATAATCCCCAAGTGCTACTAGGTTCGGGAATTCCTAAGGCTTTCAGTGCCAATTGACCGATTAATTGATGACTGCGGGTGGTGGGATGAATATTATCCCAAAAAAGGTATTCATTCGGATTAGGACAAACTTGGATAGGTTGCACGGGAATTCCGTCTTGAATGGTACTTAAACAAGCTTGATCGACATTAGTAAATTCGTACTCAATGGGACGATTGCGAGCATCGGCAAACAGGGAAAAAATGTCAAGGGAAGTAATTTCAATACTGGGGATATTTTGCGATAAACTACTCAAAGTGAAGGCCAGTAAGCCGTTATGAGATTGGGTGATTAGACTAAGATTGCTGGAGTTAGGAGTTGATAAGGTGGCGGGTAATTGCCCTAAATCCGGTAAATTGGGAATGAGAAAATTTCTAGCACCAGCATTGTAAAGATCAATAATATAATCGCCGATATTGTCAACGGAATCACTCACATTGATTGGCTGATTACCAAGATAATCATTCGCACCACCAAAGACAATATACAAAGCATCAGAGTCCACGGCTGGATTTGTCAACAAGAAACCGCCTACTTGTTGTTCAATGCCGGGCAAGCCGGGATCTACTGTGTTAGCATTGCCGGTAGTGGCACCAGCGATAGCAAAATTTGTCTGTAGAGTGGGGGTGAGTCCTAGGGATGTTTGCAGATATTCTACCCAAACTATACCATTAGAAAATCTTTGGTCGTAGGGAGGCTGGGGGGCAATTCCTCCAGAGGCAATAAAAAATCGCCCAGCATCGGAGAGACTATCCCCAAAAACAAATGCCTGGCTAAAGGCATTCGCTGCGGTGGGGACGCAAAAGGAAAGAATGACAAAACCTGTAACAGACAGAGATTTTTTCAGATGGTTATTGAACATAAAATAGATGGGATTCTACCCTAGATCAATTAGCGTGTTCTGCACAAATTAACATATTTTGGCTCAAAAAGCTTTTTTTGTAAGATATTTTTCACAAATCCGCTCAAGGGTTTTTAAAGTTAAGAATTTAACTTTTGCTATGATTGACTTAAACCCGACAGCTAGTTGATAGCAGAACAGTAGCTGGGGGTCTAGAGATGAGGCCAAATCCCGTCACACTTCCTCTTGATGAGCAACGTTGTCTTAAATTATCAAAATCGAAACTTATGCCGACAATATTTTATTGGGGAGAAGATGAATTTGCTATTAACCAAGCGGTGAAAAATCTGCAAGCAAAACTTCTTGATCCCAATTGGATACAGTTTAATTATGATAAAATCAACGGCGATCGCAATGAGGCAATTATCGAGGCCCTCAATCAAGCGATGACTCCAGTTTTCGGCATGGGAAATCGTTTAGTTTGGTTAGCTGATACGGTTATTTGTCAACAATGTTCCGAGGATATTTTCCAGGAATTACAGCGCACTTTGCCCAATTTACCCGAAAATTCCTATCTGTTATTAACCAGTGCCAAAAAACCCGACTCCCGCTTAAAATCGAGCAAGTTTATCCAAAATCAGGCGGAGGTTAAAGAATTTGAACTAATTCCGCCTTGGAAAGTCGAGGAAATTGCCCAAAGAGTTAGGGAAATTGCCAAAGAAGTGGGGGTAAAATTAACTCCCGATGCGATCGAACTCTTAGCTGAATCAGTGGGAAATAACAGCCGCTTGCTGTGGATGGAGTTAGAAAAACTGCGTTTATTTAAAAATAATTCGGCGGGAACTATTGACAAAAAGGACATTTTAAGCTTAGTCAACGCCAGCAATCAAAGCAGCTTACAGTTAGCCAGTGCTATTTTAAAACGGGAGACAGGCAAGGCCCTCGAATTAGTCAATGAATTATTAAATCGTAACGAGAACCCCTTGGCTATCACCGCCACCCTAGGGGGTCAATTTCGCACTTGGGCAATAGTGAAATTAAAAATTGAAGAAGGAGAAAAAGACGACAAAAATATCGCCGCCGCCGCCGAAATTGCCAATCCCAAGCGACTGTATTTCATTCGCAAAGAGATACAATCCTTTTCTTCTAAGCAACTTCTGGCCACCTTGCCCATACTTCTCGAATTAGAATATCGTCTCAAGCGGGGTGCAGAACCTTTGGCAACCTTGCAAACCAAAATTATCGAACTTTGTTGTTTGTTGGTGACTTAATACTCTTCCTTACCTTTCAGAAATCCTCTAGAATAAGATTCTATGGACTTCAGACTTCTAAATAACCACAATGACCGATGATGCCATCCCTAGTCTAAATTTAGCCATCGCTAGTTTAGCCACGAGTAATAATTTCGCCCGTTGGGTGACGAAAGCACCCCTACCCGGGGGATATGTGCATCATGACTGTGAATGGACCGAGAGTCTAACCACGGAATGGATGGCATGGCAGGAAATGTTCTGTCTGCAAAAAATGCCGACCTTGCCGATGTTAGAGCAATTAGAAGCAAATTCTCGACCTAAACTGACTCTTTCGGGAGAAGGCGGCAGTTATGGCGGTCAATTAATGCAGAAACTAGGTATTAGTCTCTGGCAATGGTTATTTCAAGCATCAATTAGTCAAAGTTTCGCCCAAAGTCAGGGAATCGCCCTCGGCAAAAATCAGCCCCTGCGAATTCGCTTGGAATGTCGCAATCCCCATTTAATTCTGCTGCCCTGGGAAATTATGCAGCAAGCAGGTAAACAGGCTATATCTCTGCATCCGAATATACTCTTTAGCCGCACCACCAGCGATGTGGAACCACTGCCACCGATAAAATCGAGTAATAGTCTCAATATTCTCTTAGTTATCGGCGAAAAACAGATTAAAACCGCAGCTAGTTCCCGCAATCTCACCGCCATTAATACGGGTGGAGAAACTAATTCCGACCAGGCACTGGAATCCGAGGCCGCCAATCTCATCCGGGCCATCTCCCCTGGGGGCAGTAGTTCCCCCCCTCAGATTTCCTATTTGGGAGTGAAAGTCAAAGTCGATACCCTAATTCGACCCGAGGCCGAAGAACTGACCAGGGCCTTGGATACGGGTAAATATCAAGCTTTTTTCTACGCCGGTCACGGAATGGCCGCCCCCAATGGCGGTTCCCTATTTCTGCGGCCAGGGGAACAGCTAAACGGGACGGAGTTAGCCCAAGCTTTGGTGAGAAATCAAGTTATTTTAACGGTTTTTAATGCCTGTTGGGGTGCTTATCCCGCTAAATCAGGTCAGGAGATGATCCCCCGCAGCAGTCTGGCGGAAGTCTTGATTCACCACGGCGTTCCCGCAGTTTTGGCCATGCGAGATGCGATCGCAGATCGCGAGGCCTTGAGTTTTATCGAAGTTTTTACCCGCACCCTCTTCGGGTTCAAAGACAAAGAAGCGCAGATGTCCACGTTGTTTCCCGGTCCGAGAGTCCCTATTGATCAGGCCGTTCGTATCGCCAGGCAGCAATTATTAACCCTCTACAAGTACAATCAACCCGCTTGGACTTTGCCGATTCTCTATATGCACCCAGAATTCGACGGGCAATTGCTGCAAACCCTTGATGAGACTCAATCACCGACGGTTATGCCCAATGTCTCCAGAACCATGCCCGCCGCTTTCTTATACTATCTCGATCGTCCCGAAAGAAAATGGTCAATCCGTGGTGGTGGCATGAATATAGGACGGGACATGGAAAATGATCTACAGATTACTGAAAAATGGGTTAGTAAAAACCATTGTCGGATCATTTGCCGTAAAAAACCCGATGATTCAGACTATCAATACTTTCTCGAAGATTTCTCCCGTTTTGGTACTTTTATCTACCAAGATGGCCACTGGAAGCAGGTACATAACCAAGAAGTTCCCCTAGAGTCCGGTTTACAGATTCGCTTCGGCAGTTACCAAGGCCAAATCCTCGCATTTGTGGTGGAATAATTAGGGTTGGCTGAAAAAGTTGGTCGTCGGGTGTGGGGAAGTGGGGTGTGGGGTGTGGGGAGATGGGAGAATAAATAAAATAGTCTCGGAGTCTCCTGTCTCGGAGTCTCCTCTCTCCTGCCTTCGTTAACTAACTTTTTGCTTCCTCTTTCAGGGAATAAATTGGTTTAAACCAACCTTTGCGCCAGAAGTAGAAAATCAAGCCTCCCGCTACGGCTAACATGACTAACCAGACCATGAAATAACTCCATTCTCCTTTTAATTCTGGCATATTCTCGAAGTTCATGCCATAGACACCAACGATAAAAGTTAAGGGAATAAAAATCGTCGAAATTACGGTTAAAAACTTCATAATTTCGTTTAATTTATTGCCCATAGTGGACATATAAACATCCATCAAACTCGCCGCTAATTCTCGATAAGCTTCGATAATTTCCAGAATTTGAATGACGTGGTCGTAGGAATCCCGAAAATAAATTTGTACTTCATCGCTGACTATACCATGATGGTCACGCATGAGTAGATGTAGGACATTTCGCATCGGCCAAATTAAGCGACGCAGTGCCAATAATTCCCGACGGACATCATAGATTTCCTGCATTGTATCTCGATCGGGATGACTAATAATCGCATCTTCCAACGCTTCAATCCGATCTTCGTAGTGTTCTACCACGGGAAAATAACCATCGATAATCGTATCTAATAATAAATAGGTTAAATAATCCGCCCCCGATTTCCGTACTCGTCCCTGGGAAGTGCGAATTCGATCTCTCACTATCTCAAAACAGTCCTGTAATTCCTCCTCTTGAAAACTTAAAAGATAGCGTTTTCCCAAGACAAAACTCACCTGTTCCGTATCAAAACCGCTTTCATCTTCTTTCAGTCGCACCATCTGAGAAATCACTAACAATTGATTGTTATAGTCCTCTAACTTCGGTCGCTGCGGCACATTAACCACATCTTCTAATAACAAAGGATGCAGATTAAAAATTTCTCCCACCTGTTTTAAAACCGTCTCACTACCTAACCCTTGAATATCCATCCAAGACACGGTATTTGTGCCAATATAGGGGGCGCAAGCATTGGGGGTAATATCCACCTTGCGAACGGCGTTATCTTCATCGTAGTCGATTAAAATAATCCGCGAGGGTTTGGCATCCGGTTCGATAATTAATGTCCCCGGTTCACTACCCGGTTCATCATAAAAATAATCGAAGTAGTCTTCTTCCTCGTCTCCATCGGTATCGGGACGATTGTTAACGAATATATCAGGTTGTAGTTGGGTCATAAGCTTACAACAATCTGGCTAATTTGGGCAATAAGAAAACAGAAAAGTTAAAAAATTTAATTTGCCTAAAGTTACTATCTATCGCCATGAGATTACAGTAAACTGAAAATTGTTTACTGATTTATTCCCTCCTGATGATTGTCAACGATGAGATTAATCGGGAGAATTAGCAATATTGACGGCCAAAATTTATGGAATCCGCCTCTTTTATTCCCCGTCTAGTTATCCCCGTCGGTGATCCCGCCGGAATCGGCCCTGAAGTGGTGTTAAAAGCGATCGCCGATTCCCCAATCTCGTCCGGTTGTCAGATTACTCTAATCGGCACAAGAACGCTTCTCGAAAAAGCCTATCACGATCCCCATCTTCTCGATCGCTTTTCTCTGATCGATTTGCCCTACCACCGGTCAAAAATCGTTTTCGGGCGTGGGGATGCCCCTAGTGGTGAAATTAGCTTTCTTTACCTGCAAGAAGCCATAAAACGCACCCTCAAGGGCGAATTTGACGGTATTGTCACCGGTCCGATCGCTAAATCCTGTTGGCAGTTGGCTGGTTATGATTTCCCCGGTCAAACGGAGGTTTTAGCTACCATGGCGGGAATTAACCGTTATGGGATGCTATTCGTCGCTAAATCCCCTCACACCGGCTATAACTTACGCACTCTCCTCGCCACTACCCACATCCCCCTGCGAGAAGTTCCCGATGCCCTTAACCCCGATCTGATGACCCGAAAACTAGATCTATTGATCGAGTCTTTAAAGCTAGATTTCGGCATCTATCGCCCAAAAATCGCCATATCCGGCCTTAATCCCCACAGTGGCGAAGCGGGAAAACTGGGAAGGGAAGAAAAGGACTGGTTACAGCCTTGGTTGGAGTCAATGGGGCAAAAATACCCGCAAACCCAATTAATCGGCCTTGTCCCCCCCGATACGCTTTGGGTGGAACCAGGGCGCGCTTGGTTTAGCGGTCAAGGGCAACCCGCCGACGCATATCTGGCATTATACCACGATCAGGGCTTAATTCCCGTGAAATTAATGGCTTTTGACTGTGCTGTTAATACTACCATCGGTTTGCCTTTTGTTCGCACCTCTCCAGACCACGGGACGGCTTTTGATATCGCCGGTCTTGGCATCGCTAGACCCCAGAGTATGCAAGCGGCGATCCAATTAGCGATCGAATTATGTCAGCAGCGGGACAGCCGGAGAACTAAACTAGAGATATAGCGCTCGATAGGAGACAATTGGGATATGGGTATCGCTTCAGTTAACCCTGCCACTGGAGAAATTCTCAAGACTTTTACCCCTCTAACCTCGGAGGAATTGGCGGCGAAATTGGCCCTAGCTGAGGCCACTTTTCAGCAGTATCGCCGGACCGCCATCAGTGAACGGGGACAGTGGTTACGGCAAGCGGCGGATATTTTGGAACGGGATCAGGTGGCATTGGCTAAAACCATGACTTTAGAAATGGGGAAACCGATCAAATCAGCGATCGCAGAAGTCCTCAAATGTGCCTTGGTTTGTCGTTTTTATGCCGATAATGCCGCCGGTTATCTGGAAGATGTGTTGATTGCCACCGATGCTAGTCGCAGTTTTGTCCGTTATCAACCGTTAGGGGTAATTTTAGCGGTTATGCCCTGGAATTTCCCTTTATGGCAAGTATTTCGCTTTGCTGCCCCCGCTTTAATGGCGGGAAATGTCGGCCTACTCAAACACGCTTCTAATGTCCCCCAATCAGCTTTAGCGGTGGAAAGGATTTTATTAGAAGCCGGTTTTCCCGAAGGTGCTTTTCAAACTCTTTTGATCGGGGCCGATCGCGTTAGTGATTTAATTAACGATGAACGGGTAAAAGCCGCCACTTTAACCGGTAGTGAACCGGCGGGGATGAGTTTAGCAGCCGCCGCGGGAAAACAGATCAAAAAAGTGGTTTTGGAGTTGGGAGGTAGTGATCCTTTTATCGTTTTAGATACTGCCGATATCGAGGCGGCAGCGGCTACGGCAGTGACGGCGCGATTGTTAAATAATGGTCAGACTTGTATCGCCGCTAAACGGTTTATTGTTATGGAAACTGTCGCCGCTCAATTTGAACAGTTATTAGTGGCCAAATTCCAAGCTTTAAGAGTGGGTGATCCCCTCGATGAAACTGTTGATATCGGTCCTTTGGCCACGGTATCGATCGTCTCGGAAATTGCCCATCAAGTCGAAAAAACCGTCGCTATGGGTGGTAAAGTCCTTGTGGGGGGTCAACGTTTAGAGGGAAAAGGTAACTTTTATCTACCAACGATTTTAACCGATATTCCTGTCGGTTCTCCGGGGGAAAAAGAGGAATTTTTTGGACCGGTGGCTTTACTATTTCGAGTCAAAAATATCGATGAAGCGATCGCTTTAGCTAATGATAGTCCCTTTGGTTTAGGTTCTAGTGCTTGGACGAATAACCCCGCAGAAATTGAGCGTTTAATTACCGAAATTGAGGCCGGTTGTGTGTTTATTAACGGTATGGTTAAATCCGATCCTCGCTTGCCCTTTGGGGGTATTAAACGTTCTGGTTTTGGACGGGAATTAAGTGTCGAAGGTATCCGCGAATTTGTCAACGTTAAAACTGTTTGGATTAAGTAAATCAGTAGGGTGGGTTAGCAACGCGTAACCCACCACCATAACCAAAATCACCCACCACAATTGTCGGTGCGTTACGCTATCGAAGAGCGCACCCTACGGATTAAAAATATGCCGCGTATTATTGCTGGACTTCCCCCATACAGAAATACTAAAAAATTAACAAAACCCTTACTGCAGGTCGCTTCTCAGAAAAAATTGAAAAGACGCTACTGGGTACATTTTCCCTTTGAAAATGGCTGTACCGTTGACTGTATCTAGAGTAGA
>NZ_JADBUE010000005.1:0-4987 GCF_020245805.1 Microcystis sp. M179S2
AGAACTTTTCTGACTTTTCTTCAGCTATTTATGAATGTCTGAATGATGCCCATCTGAAACATAAAAAAGAACTGGATTCCTTGCTGACTCTACGATTTCAGAAGTTTAATAAATCTCAGATTATGAACGTCTAAAGTATAATTAACCCTGAATTGCTTTAGCTAATTGAACGTGAAGTTTATGACTGGCTTTAAAAGCCATGTAATGAGCGGTGGGAATAGTTCCCAGTAAACTCAAATCACCAATTAAGTCCAATAATTTATGTCTTGCTGGCTCATTTTCAAAGCGTAAAGGAGGATTTAACCATTGATTTTGATCGCAGACTAAAGCATTTTCTAAACTGCCTCCTTTAATTAAACCAGCCTTTTGTAAATATTCAATTTGATCGGCAAAACCGAAAGTACGGGCAGCTGCGATCGCTTGACTAAAACTTTCCTGATCAGGACTCCAACTATACCATTGATTACCGATCGGTTTATAGGTAAAATCGATCCCGTAGGTAAAACGTAATTCAGGGGAAGGAATCGCCGCCACAAAAGCATCTCCTTCGTACAACCAAATCGGTTGAGAAATAGTTAAATCTGATGGAGAAAAAGAGTTATCTAAACCAGCATTTTTGATCGCTTCTACCCAGATTTTGGCCGAACCATCGAGGAGGGGAATTTCCGCACCATCCACCTCAATGCGAGCATCTTCTACCCCCAAAGCGGTTAAGGCCGCTAATAAATGCTCAACAGTTCTAACCTTGGCTTCTCCTTGTCCCAATTCCGTTGATAAAGTCGTTTGGTAAACCGAAGAAACTAGAGCGGGAATAATCGGTTGATTGGCTAAATCTCTGCGGACAAAATAACGTCCTTCCCCCGGATTTGCCCCACAGACGCGCACCTGGGTTATCTCCCCCGAATGCAGGCCAATTCCCGATAATTCAAATTGTTTAGCGATAGTAGAAACCATAATTATTAAGTAATAAAGTGAAAAGCTTATTAGTGGTTTTGGGGGTTGGGTTTTAGGGTTTTAGGGTGTTGGGGTTTTAGTTGAATTTCCCTATTTCCCCATTTCCCTAATCCCCCACCCCCAATAACTGATTAGAATCGTTCCCCGATACCGAAATGGAGACGAGAACCACCATCGACATTAAAACCGTAGTCAACCCGAATTTGGCCGACGGGAGATTGTACCCGAACACCTAAACCGTAACCGAGACCGGTACCGGGTAAACCCCGGACAATCCCGGGTTGACCGGGGACATCTCCTTGGGAACCAATAGTAGTGCCGAAATCGACAAATAACGCCCCCCCAATAATTGCTACTATGGGAAAACGATATTCGGCCGTCGCTTGGAAATAACTGCGACCGCTACCCACTTCTCCCTCGGCGTAACCCCGTACAGAGTTACTACCCCCAACGATAAAAGCATCGTAGGGGGGTAAATCGCCTAATACTGTCCCTGCTTGCACATTAAAAGCGAGGGATTGCTGACCTTTAAAAATATCGGTTTCAAAGAGATTAAAGGAATTAATAAAGCGAACGGGGATAAAGTAACTGTAACTACCCCGAACACGAGTGCCGAAAATACTGCCAGAACCGACCGGAATAGTTTGTTCTAAACCTAGACGCAGGAAAGAACCACTGGTGGGCTGCAGGGGATTATCGCGAAAATCTCGAATAGCGCCAATATTTAGAGAAAGTAGATCATCGATCCCAGAGGAACTAAAAGCCAGTTGTTGACTGCCAAAACCGTTGAGAGGTGCAGACAGAGGGGAGATGTCACCATTGGCATTTTGCACCTGTACCTGTTGATAGTTAAAGCCTAGGGACACCACCCATTTTGGTTTCGTAAACACATCAGGGGCCAAAGGACGGACAAAAGTAATACCGCCACCCGTCCGGACGATCCGGGGACTATCATTATCGTTAAGAGTCCGAATTGAGGAATTTTCCCCATCATAAACCAGAGAAATCGACTGTCGCCGGAAAACGTTGACCGTGTAGGAAGTGCGGAAGTTATCCGTGGCAATCCAAGGATCGGAAAAACTCAGATCAAATAAAAATTCCCGTTCCCCTAACTGGACTTCTGCCCCTAAAGTTTGGTTATTACCGCCAAAATTGCGCTGTTGATAGCTGACAGTGCCGAATAAGCCCGCATTCGAGCTAATACCGCCACCAGCGGCTAGGGAACCAGTATTACCTTCCACCACATCGACGTTAACAATCACCTCCCTTGGGTCGCTGCCGGGAGAAAAAGACAGACGCACATCCTCGAATAAACCGAGACCGAAAACACGCTGTAAATCCTGTTGGGCCGTATTGCGGTTAAAAATATCCCCCGCTTTTAGGCGCATTTCCCTAGTAATGATAAATTCTCTGGTTTTACCGTTGACCGGTTCCTGTTCAACGTTAAAGTAGCGTACTTGAATTTTTTCGATTAAACCTTCGGAAATGACCAGAATCACCCGACCATCGGGAGTGACTTGCGGCGCACCGATTACCTGGGCCAGATCATAGCCGTTTTTGCTGTACCAGTCATTGATTTTTTTTACCCCCGCCTGTAATTCCCGCAAATTCAGGGTTTTGCCGTATTGACTAGCGAAAATTTCCTCGACCACCCGGGTAGGTAAAATCGATTTGTCCAGGGTTTCCGGGGCAATTTGAATCTGTACGCCCTGAAAAACGGGGTTAGGTTGCACCTCAAAGGTGACTCGCACCCCTAGAGGCGTATCTTGGGGAACTGCCCGCACATCGGCAAAAAAGCCCGTGGCAAAAACGGCGTTAATATCTTCTTGCAGTTGCGATCGAGTCGTGCTTCGTCCTGGTCGGGTGCGAATGGTATTATAAACTAGATTTTCTAATTCTCGATCGGCCCCCTGTACTACCACTTCGGCCACCAAAACTCGCGACTCCTCCGCCGGCACCGGTGGGGCTGTTGTGGGAGTTTCTGCAGGGCTTGGGGTTTCCGTCGGGGTTTCCGGCGGTGCTGCCACGGGTGGCGTAGTTTCTCCCGTCGCAGGAGGAGACTGTACTATCTGCTCGACGCGGGGAAAAACCGTTTCTTGCGGTTCTTCTTCGGCCATTACCGTCCCGTGAAATAATCCGAAAATAGCCAGCAGCAGGGCCAGCGAGGAATATCGCCCCGAAAAATTGAGATTTTTAAGCACTTCCACACACCCATTAACACCATTATGGTTTTGTTTGTTTTCTCTGCCCGAGAAATTTAACGAACGTTAAAACTCTAGCAGATTGCTTACTCTCAGTAAATCCCAGCTTGACCGGTGACTAAAGAGATACTGCATCAGATCTGATATTGGTCAGCCGTCAGCATTAAGTTTTTATCTTGCCATATCTTAGCTTTTTCCGGTTTGGCTCTATCCCAATTCACCCTCTAGAATTATTGCCACCTCGGTGGGCGCACAATTAATTACATATCTTCCTAACTCACCAAAATTAAAAACAATTAAGTTTATTCTCCTGGGAATCCCCCACCTTTTTACACCAGCGCAGATGTCAACGTCTCATTTGTAATAACTGTACCAGTTGCGAGACCTGTTGGCGATTAAACATTTGCAGCAGGGTACTAGCTACTAATTCCGGTTCTAGGGTGATCAGGATTTGTGGTAATTTGGCGGTGGCTAATAACTGCAATTCTTGACTGACGGTGATTTCTTCCCCGCGACCCCATTCCAATAAATCACTAGCTTGTTTTAATTCTTTAATAATAACCGGGGCGAGAGTGCGGTAGGAATGTTTGGGGTTAGCCAGGGCTGATTGGGCATTTTTAACTAAATATTGCCACTTTTGCTGTTCTGAAGCCAATTGAGACAGAGATAAAATTAATTTTTGTAATTGCTGACGGGAAGCACTGGTTTCTTCCTGTTTGAACAGTTGTAACATCTGTTTGAGGATATCTCTGACGCTGATGGAGATAGAAGAGGTTGCCGCAATAGCTGGGGTAGATTTTTTTTGGTCGAGAAGATAGTTAAGATGGGCTTGTAATTCGGCAAAAGTCGGTTCACCTTTTTTAACGATAGCGTTAGCTTCCTCGGCTTGCAAACCTAATGGACCGGGCAGCTTATCGATCAATATCTGAAGCAGATCATAACCCTTGAGGAACAAAGATTCTAATTTTTGATCCACTTGTATGGGATTTTCTTTCAGTATTTTGAAAGCATCCTCAAGACGGTGAGCAGTTTTTTGGATACTGCTATAACCTAACATGGCCGCCCCCCCCTTGATGGAATGGGCGGCACGAAACATCTCGTTCATCTGTTCAGTATTGTTCACGAGATTGCCTAAGTCTAAAATCCCCTGTTCCAAAGTTTCCAGGTGTTCTTTTGCTTCTTCGATGAAATAGCCGAGAATTTTCTGCGCGTTAGCGGAGTCCAAGGTCTTATCCCCCCTTATCACGATGCTGTCTAGGCCTAGATTGCCCAGTTTTTCAGGAAATATATCAGTTATGGGGCAATGGCTAGGAAAACTGGCCCAGACGGACACAAGCTCAGTTCAAAAGCCTGCCCACAAAGGTTCTCAGCTTCTCTTGCTCAAAATAGATCGATACAACGGCAGGCAAAAAGCTAAGGAAAGAATCGGGGATGGGAGCAAGCTGACTAGAAATTATTATTGATCAGAGGGAACTGAGTTGTTAACTATCTAAGATTACCCCTTAAGACCGCACCGGAGTTGGCAGTAGGGAACAGACAACGCCAGAACAGTAGGTGGTCATCCAGAGATGATGCCAAATCCCCTCATACTTCATCTTGCTCTTGATCAAAAACGCTCTCACCACCATCAAGAGCTAATTAGAACAAAATTACTAGACAAAAAGACCCGACCAGAAAAAATACTAAGGTCCGAAAAGCTTACGTAGCAAGGGATAGAAAAAAGATCAAAAAAATTTGCCAAAAGGGGTTGACAAACCTGGGGAAGTTAGATACATTGGTAAATGCGCGGTTGAAGCGAAGCGAAAGCGAAGCGAAACAAACGACGCTGGAAC
>NZ_JADBUE010000050.1:0-26298 GCF_020245805.1 Microcystis sp. M179S2
ATTTTGCTAATAAACATAGCAAAATTATAGATGATTTCCTGACCTAAGATCACATTTTATTCTTTTTTCCACTTCAATCTAAGAATTGAGAAAAAAGCAAAACCCTCCATCATACCATAAAAAAATTATGCAAGAGGTCTAATTAGAAATGCTGGTTAATGATCTGAAAAAAAAGCATACAAACAAGGGATTAACGGACGTGGAGACAAAAATATTAAAATGTATTTTTGATGATAAAACATATCGTGATCTAGCGGAAGAAATTAGGCAAGAAGAACAGTCAATCAAGAATGCGGCTGTTGATTTATGTAAAATCTTGTCAGAGCAAACAGGTGAAAAGATTGGAAAGAGTAATCTGATTACTGCTTTAAGTCGATGGAAATTACAACCAGAATGTAATCAAAAAAACACAAATTATGACGGAAAATTTTCTGGTGCTGTGGTTTTTACTGCTTCTGAAAATAAAAAGAAACAGATATTAACGCTATTAGAACTTTTAAGAAAAATAACCGATGATCAGGAAATAACAATAAATGACATAGAACAAGGTAGTATCAAATTAACTCTCAAGGGTTCTCAAAAAAGTTTAGAAAAAATTGAATCCCTATTCAAATCGGGTGAATTGAACAAAATTTCGGGAGATATTACAGTTGAAAATGTTCAAGTTACCGAAGATAATTGTTTAGCTTTTACCATAGCAGGTGATGTTAATGCAGATGAGATAACCTATTTAAAATCTACTATCATAGGACAAAATTTAGCAGAATCACCAAAGCAACTGGCAGAAGAATCGTCAGCAAACCCCTTGATTGTCAAGACAGTAAGTACAAATGAAGCATCTAAAGAAATTAACAATAAACTAATTGAATCTATTAAAAAACCTAACTTCCTCCAGCGCATTATAAGAAGATTTGGAAGGATTAAGCTGAAAGAGGCTAACCTGAGTGGTGCTGACCTGATTGAAGCTAACCTGAGAGAGGCTGACCTGAGAGGGGCTAAACTGTGGGGAGCTAACCTGAGTGGGGCTAACCTGAGTGGGGCTAAACTGTGGGGAGCTAACCTGAGTGGGGCTAACCTGAATGGGGCTAACCTGAGTGGGACTGTTGGGGGTAAGTTTGATTGGGACCCAACGGCTAACGGATCGGGGAGATCGAGGGGATGGGCTGACCTGAATACTGACCTGAGTAGGGCTAACCTGAGAGGGGCTAACCTGATGGAGGCTAACCTGAGTGGGGCTAACCTGATAGGGGCTAACCTGAGTGAGGCTGACCTGTTTGAGGCTAACCTGAGTGAGGCTGACCTGAGTGGGGCTAACCTGAGAGGGGCTGACCTGATAGGGGCTAACCTGAGTGAGGCTAACCTGGGTGGGGCTATCCTGAGTGGGGCTACCCTGTTTGAGGCTAACCTGTTTGAGGCTAACCTGAGTGGGGCTGACCTGAGTTGGGCTGACCTGATAAGGGCTGACCTGAGTGGGGCTGACCTGATAAGGGCTGACCTGAGTGGGGCTTGGGTTAAAAACGCTATCTTTATCGATGCAACGGGGATCACCCCTGAACAAAAACAGGATTTGATTCGACGAGGGGCAATTTTTGGGGATAATTCTAACGATCGCAGTAAAGTATTAGTTTAAAACAGCCTTTGATCTCCACCTTCAGCAGAGATTTAGGTAGGGTTGGCTGAATAAATGTGAAATATAGACGAGATAAGGGGTTTGGCGGCCTGTTTGACCAAGCAGCTGCAAGATTTTCAAGCTGGTGGCTCAAAAACCTTGTATCTTAACCGGCGATCGCTCCTACTTTTTCAGCCAACCCATAATTAATGGGAAAGGACTTGACTTTGCCGGCGACTTGCGCTATGCTTTTTATATAATGGGAATCTTTGCAAAATTTTTTTAAACGCACAGATTCCCATTATGAATAAAATCTTTTAAAAATATTATCGCAAAATCTGCCGACAAAAGCAAGCAAAATTTTGCCGATAATTGTTAAGTTTTGTATCTGGTTCCCCGGTTCTACCTGATAACTGTTCACCGAACACAGCAAAATCTCCCCAACACCCGGCCCCCACTAACCCCCTTTTTTGATTCCTGAAAATTCCCACCCATAATTAATGGGAAAGGACTTGACTTTGCCGGCGACTTGCGCTATGCTTTTTATATAATGGGAATCTTTGCAAAATTTTTTTCAGACGCAAAGATTTCCATTATGAATAAAATCTTTTAAAAATATTGTCGCAAAATCTGCCGATAAAAGCAAGCGAAATTTTGCCGATAATTGTTAAGTTTTGTTAACAAAGAAATACAGAGATCAGCAAGATAAAAAAATCGAAATCTCTTGCTGATCCTGTTTGTCGCCTAAGCTATGATTAGGTTAGGCGAGTTTGGCGCTTTTCTCTAATTAAGATTAACCCACCGCAAACCCTGTATATTCTCTGACTAGGGGTTCATGAAAGGCTAAAACAATATCTTCTTTAGGAACACCTAAATTAACTAATTCATTGGCAATTCCCACCTCAGTGCCATCATGTTGTATCCAGATTTTACCCTTTTTAATATCGAGATGCAAAACACAACCATGATATCTTCGTCTATTTTTCCAGCCAACATACATCAATTGATAGTGATCGCCAACAGTATCAAAAATCAATTGTTGTTCAATCGGATCTTTAGATGAACCTATCTGAGAATATTCAGTAATGACTTGCTTGACATAGTGACGATATTGTTCTAATTTTTCCATGCGACAATTACCTCCCCAATCGGATCATAAATAATCAGGTAAATTTGAAATCGTTTAACGACAGTTTGAATAAATCGCAATTCAAAAAAACTATAATAAATATCTAAGGGAACAGCTAAATATAACTGTCTTTTAGGTTCTTTTTCTTCTCCTTTTCTCACTGCACCATGAAAACGATCTTTAGCAGAGTTAGCAGGCATAATAATTATTAATGATAACATTTCGTCATGACGATCGATCCGGGGTGAGAACATCTCAAACCCTATTGACAATTGGCCAATTTTGTGATCCGCATGGGTATTTCAAGTGATAAGCTAAGACGTATTTAAACCGCTTATTCTTAGATTAGCCCCCCCTTGCCTGATCTCAACAAGCAATTTGAATTACGAACAGCTTAACTAGCCGACATCTGTGATAAAATCGGCCTTGTCTTTCTTCTGCCAGCGCGAAGCCGAGCGGCGGTATGTTGAGCTTATTTCCCCTTTTACTTTTTACTTGGTATAACTCGTGCAGGTTTTCATTTATCATACTCCCGAACTTACCCCCGTCCATACTCTACCCGATTGCGCCGTCGTTATCGATGTTTTAAGAGCGACAACCACGATCGCCACTGCCCTCAATGCCGGTGCGGAAGCAGTGCAAACCTTTAGCGATCTGAAAACCCTGATGCAGGTGAGTGATACCTGGCAACCGGAAAAACGTCTCCGAGCAGGAGAAAGAGGTGGCGCGAAAGTAGAAGGCTGCGATCTGGGCAATTCTCCCCTCGATTGTACCCCTGATTTAATGAAAGGTCGTCGTCTGTTTATCAGTACCACTAACGGCACTCGCGCTCTGCAAAGAGTGGAAGAGTCCCCAATCGTGATCACTGCGGCCATGATCAATCGGCAAGCTGCCGTTAATTACTTATTGGATAAGCAGCCCGATACCGTCTGGATTGTTGGCTCTGGTTGGGAAGGGGGTTATTCTCTGGAAGATACGGCCTGTGCTGGAGCGATCGCCGATGCGCTACAAGAACAATCGGGGCAAATGGCGATCGGGAATGATGAGGTGATCGCCGCGATCGCCCTTTATCGTCAATGGCAAAATGATCTTTTAGGAATGTTCCACAGTTGTAGTCACGGTCAGCGGCTCTTGCGTCTCCACTGTCAAGAAGATTTAAAATACTGCGCTAATATTGACTCTCTTGATGTTTTACCGATCCAAAAAGAACCGAGCATTTTAGTCAAACTTTAGACATTATCACCCAGAGAAAGGGTCATCCGTGCCGGTAGGAGTATCGATCCTAGCCGGATTCCTTTATTTATAGTTTGCTAACCATGACTATCGATTCTTTACTGCAACCTTTTCAGCGTTTTGGTGTCAATCTCGGTTTAGAAAGAATAAAAAATCTGCTGGAGATTTTAGGCAATCCCCAAGATAAAATTCCGATTATTCATGTCACGGGAACTAATGGCAAAGGTTCGGTTTGTGCCTATCTATCCTCTATTCTCAGTACCGCCGGTTACAAAGTCGGACGTTATATTTCTCCCCATTTAATTGCTTGGACAGAAAGAATCTCTATTAATGGCGAAAATATTGAAACCGCGACTTTAGAAAACCTGCTTAAATATATACAATCGCTTATCGATCCCCAGCAGGAAAGTCCTACTCAATTTGAGGTAATTACTGCCGCTGCTTGGCTGTATTTTGCTCAGGAAAAGGTGGATATTGCCGTGATGGAAGTGGGTTTAGGAGGAAGATTAGATGCGACTAATGTTTGCGCTCAACCTTTAGTTACTGTCATCACTTCTATTAGTCGGGAACATTGGCAAAATTTAGGTCCCACGGTTGCCGATATTGCCGGGGAGAAAGCGGGGATATTAAAAGCGAATTGTCCCGCAGTTATCGGACAATTACCGGAATCAGCGCAGGGGGTAGTTAGGGAGAAAATCAAGCTGTTAAATTGTCCGACGGTATGGGTAGAAGCTGCCGAAAAAATTGCCGATAATCGGGCTAAATATCAAGGGTTAGAATATCCTTTATCCTTAGCGGGAGATTTTCAATTAACTAATTCCGCTATAGCGATCGCTGTTGTTAATATTTTACGCCGGCAAGGTTGGCAAATTAGCGATGAAGTCGTGCAAGAAGGAATGGCAAAAACTCGCTGGTTAGGACGTTTACAAACCGTTAATTGGTGTCAGCGAGAAATTTTAATAGATGGCGCTCATAATCCTGCTGCTGCCATGGGTTTAAGGCAGTATGTAGATAGTTTAAAGGCTCCAAAAATTATCTGGGTAATGGGAATTTTATCGACTAAAGATCATCGGGAAATATTCCAAGCTTTATTAAGAAAAGGCGATAGTTTATATTTAGTTCCCGTCCCGGATCATAGCAGTGCTAATCCTGAAACCTTAGCGGAATTAGCGGCTTCAATTTGTCCAGAATTATCTCACCTAGAGACTTGTTCCGATGTATTTTTAGGACTAAAAAAAGCCATCCAAGAATCTGCCGATAGTCAGATAATTCTCTGTGGATCGCTTTATCTAGTCGGTTACTTTTTAGGGAGTTTGTTTCAGGGAAAATAAAACATCAATTTTACTGGTGGTTTTATCAGGCATAGTGGCAGTAATTCCGATCCCGCGTACCGATTCTAAAAAGGCCTTTGCTTCTGGGGTTAATTCCCCGGCAGGAAGATTATTAATTCCCCCTGCTTTAGCGATAATTTGCTCCACATCGATGAAGAAATAACCGAGATTATTTTTCGGCAAATTGGCGATCGATGCTTGGAAAATCTCACTTTTGCTAATCGGTTGATTCGATTGGGGTTGATAGGGAATTCCGACGGTCATTTTTAAGGTATCATTATTAGGCCAAGCATAGGTTAAAATCGCTTGTTTTTCCGCTTTCCATTCAGTCACATCTTCACCAGAAATTTTACTGTTTTCTATGGTGATAAAGGGAACAGTTTTCACCAATTGATTTAACCTATCGAGGGTAGTTTTTGCCGCTTTCTGATCGCCGGTTTGCCAGATCATCATTCCCCCAAAACCTAACCCTCCCACTGCTTGCTGGTTGGGGATAATTCCGAAAGCAAATTCTCGATCCATCCAGTTGAAAACTTCTTTATCCGCGTCAAGGGTTGCCATCTGAAAATTCTCACGGATCTGACGTAGAAAAGCTTGTAATTCTGGGTTAGTTTGGGACTGTTTTTCTGCTTCTTCCCATCCCTGTTTAAGATTATTACCACTCCAGACTGCGATGGTATCTCCGGGGAAATAATTTAAAACTTGATTTCTGCTGGGGGAAGGTAGGGTAGAAATAGTTTCAGGGGCAAGTTTAGCCACCATTTGTAATTGTAATCCCGTATCGGTGACACCCACTCCCGCGACAATATCTTGAATTTTTGCTAATTCTTGCCGACTTTGGGGAGATAAATTGGCATCTGCTCCCAAGATTCCGGCATAATCATCGATATAAATTGTTGCTAGGGTATTGGGTAGGTTGAGGGATTGGGAAAGCAGTTTTCTCACTTCCGGTTTACTGCTAAAAGATGGCTGTCCTTGATAGGTATCGATCGCCGCTTCTAACACCTTTTTATCGTCGGATATCAACAAAAAATCCCCCGCAACAGCAGTATAAATGGTGGTGTTATCCTGCCAATCTATAGCGGTAATTGTAATACCTTTGTAGTCACTGGTGCTAGTTTTGCGATTAACTTGTTGTCCTAGTTTTTTCTGGAATTCCGATGCTTTAATTTTATCTTTGATGCCGATAACCGTTAATAATTTCGATTGTCCGGGGGTAGCTGCGGGAAGGAAAGCAAAGCTAATACTACCGATCCAAGGTTCGATATCCCGTTGATAATCAATCTTATCGGTGAAGATATTTTTTTGTAATTCTTCTAGTCCTTGACTAACCACAGTTCGTGATTCTGGTGTACCATATTTAGCTAACACTGACCAAGCTTTTGCATCCGTGGAGACAAAACTACTAGCAAAGGCAGTTTCTGGGATAACTTTTGCCGATTCTAAGGGGGTGAATCTTTGCCAAGGTAGTTGTCCTCGTAGATAAAGATAGACACCTCCTGCGGTTACTGCTGTTAGTCCTAAGACGACTAAACAACCGGGTAAAAATGATTTTTTTGACATAGAATTGTGGTTTGGTTAAAAAGTTCCATACTTGGCGATCGATTTGTCTCTGGTTGTAGTATCTAGAGAATTGGTTAATCTTTAGTAAGCTTTAACTATTATTATAGCTTCTGGAGGTACTAAGCTGTTGACTATCTAAATTACTCGTTAAGACTGCACGGGAGCGGGGGGAAGTAGTTGGAGCTTTTGTACTAAAATATCTAATACGCAGTTTAAATGCAGTACAGCTTAGAATGCTCAAATATTGTTGATATGAATATCATAAAAGGCTAATTTGATCATTCAACTGGACATGAGATAGACAAAATTCCTTGATTCTCGAAAATTTTCTGATTACTAAGTATGCAGAAATACAGACAAGAAAAATCCCTGTTATTATAAAATAGTTTAGATCAAAAAGTATTGTTTTTGAATTGTTGTATTTATTTTAAATATATTTATTTTAAAAATATTAAACCTACTGCTGTTAACTTTGATGCTTAAAAAGCTATCAGAATCATAATAATTTTGTTGAAAAGTACAGCCTTTTAAAAAATAAGGTTATTATGAACCTATATTATACTAAATCTGGTTATTAAAAACTGATTATTCATTCCCCTTTTTGCCTTTTGCATGAGTAGAAAAGGGGTTTCTCCGAGAAACCCCTTTTCTGTGCGTTACTCAACGGATTTAGTATTAGACCTTTTTGACCCAATATCCAAGAGAGCCAAAAATGACAAAAAATAGGGGCTGGATTATTTTCAACCCCCTACAATACAAGAAATTATCGTTTTAGCGTTGTTTCCGTTTTAATGCCAAGGCAGATAAACCAAAGAAACCTAAACCAAAAAGGAGAGTTGGTTCCGGGGTTTGGACAGTTAATAAACCTAATTGACCACCTTCGACAAGATTATTGGGCCCGCCGATGCTGCCATTTCGCACACTGTGGGCCTGCACGTCGAGAATCAGAATTTTTTCTCCCGGTCGAGCGCCCGGAAAGAATTCAGTAATATCCAAAATCCCCGAAGTTTCCCAGTTACCTAAATCATTGGGGCTGCTGTCGGTTTGACCACCTGGTAAACTAGGACTACGATCGATCTGACCTACTCGTGTCGCTCGTCCGGTGGTGGCATCAAGTCGCCAAATCGAGGCTTCTTCTCCAGAGGTTTGACCGAAACCAGAGAAAGAACGGTCTTCTTGGATATAGATAGTACCGTCATCGGACCAATCGAGGTTATCGGGACTTCTCACCCCAAAATCGGGACCGCTAAATTGACCACCACCCGCATCATTACCATCGTAGAGAATGCGAGCGCTGACGCTAGAAGCAGCGGTGTCGAGATTGCCGTTTTGATCGAAAACCAGATTATTATCGAAGATATAAACGGTTCCCCAGCTATCGGCCCCATTGAATAAAGAACTGCGTCCGGTGGAAGCAAGAACAATTTGGGAACCATCACTGGGATTAATCGAGACATCTTCCGGACGGGAGAAGGAAAAAGCTCCTAAAGCGTCCGCTTGGGCGCGAAGATTGCTATCGGTGGCAAAACCATTGAGAAAACCAACCCCATTTCCCTCGTTCACCACTTCTACCCAACGTCCGGCACTGGTGTTACCAGTACCGCCAAAGTCCCGGGGATCGATACCTTCATCGCCTACCCAAACATACAGTTTGCCCTGTTTGAGACCATTGCGATCGAGAAAACTACCATCTCCGACCCCGTTTTTCTCCCCAATGTAGAGATAGAGAGGCGCGGACTCGGTATCATCACCCCCGATCATCGCAATGCGATCACTTCTACCTGTATCAATTTCTGTCCAATTTTCCCAAGCGCCGCGACCCATTTCTGGGGCAGCCCAGATACCGAAATTGGTAGGATCGAGAACCCATTGAGTCCCATTGCTGGTTTCTTCTCCAGCAAAGTAGATATTATCTTCAAAACCGATCCCTTGACCGAAGGAATAACGACCGAAAGCGGCACCAGAACAAAAACGATCTAAACCTCCAATGGTGGGAGCGAGTTCAAATTGACTGGTACTGGTGATTAGATTGTAAGAGCGATCGTAGATTTTATCGAAGGCTAATCCAGAACCGATAATTTGACGACTACTGGTGTCGATGTCAAAGTAACTGATTCTTGCTCCTGTCACGGAAAGCTGGTTAGCAGTACCCGGATTCAGGGTATAAGAGGCTCCTTGGTTATTTCTAACTTCGTGGTTGACCAAGGCACGAATCGTCCCATTTCCTAGATCGATAACGCCAATTCCATCCAGAATACCGATGGGAGTGTAATTGTTAATGGTTTCACCCACTGTAAATAGGGGCGTATATTTATAACCATTTAATCCTGTCACCTGCGGTCCGCCTGTATTAGTATGGGCCTGCGCTAAAACCGTCGGTACGTTTATTAGGGAAATTCCCACTGTTAGCAGAGTTGCCGCTAGAACATTTTTGGGGTTAGAAGGTGAAGCAATCATTAATTTTTTAGTCCTCTAATCTCAAGGAAACAAAACGTTCTCTCTTGAGATTAGAAGGCTTTTATTAAGGGATTGATAAGCCCAGAATAAAAACTCTTTAAGAACTGATGCTTTGTCATAATTATTAATATTTATGCAAACAATTGTAAAAAAGCTGGATGCTCACGACCTAGATTCTTTCTGTTAACAATTGTTATTTAATCATCGAGCCTAGTAAACAATGTCTTTCTTTTGCTTATTCTGACTCCTGAATACGGGCCTGTGACTCTTTCCCTAAGGGAATATTTTTGATTTTTGGCAGAAGTCCATTATTAATTCCCACCGCTTGATTAATATTAGTCAACCCATTAGCCTCTAATTTTTCTGTTAATCCTTGTAAAATATTTGATACTAGCCAAGGACCCTGGTATAACCAACCGGTATAAATCTGTAATAAACTCGCACCGGCGGTAATTTTTTCCCAAGCATCATCGAGAGAAAAAATGCCTCCCACTCCAATTATCGGTAAATTGCCTTGGGTTTGCCGATAGATAAAACTGAGCACTTCCGTGGCACGTTCCCGCAAAGGTTGCCCACTAATTCCCCCTGCTTCTTCAGTGATTGGTTTACCGGTTTCGGGCAGAATTGTGGTTTTTAATCCCGTGCGTTTAGTGGTAGTATTAGTAGCGACAATTCCAGCTAATTGATAGGAGAAAGCTAAGTCAATAATTGTTATGATATCTTCCCATTCTAAATCGGGAGAAATTTTCACTAATAGGGGTTTTCTGCCTTGATTTTCTGTTTGTAAAATGTCGAGGATTTTATCGAGTTGTTCCCCACTTTGCAGGGAACGCAAACCTGGAGTATTGGGAGAACTAACATTAACGACAAAATAATCGGCATGGGGGAATAAATAGCGAAAACTGCCTAAATAGTCCTCCGGGGCCTTTTCTAGGGGCGTATTTTTCGATTTACAGAGGTTAATGCCGATGGGAATCTGTCGGGGTTGTCGTTGCCAAGATTGTTGGAGAGTTGCCGCTAGAACTGGCGCACCGAGGTTATTTGCCCCCATACGGTTTAATCCCGCCAAATCTTCCGGTAAACGAAATAATCTCGGTTTTGGGTTGCCCGGTTGCCCTTCTAGGGTGACAGCACCCACCTCGGCAAAACCAAAGCCGAAATTATGCCAAAGTCCTGCCCCTAAACCGTCTTTATCGAATCCTGCCGCTAATCCGACGGGATTGGGGAAATTTAACCCCCAGAGGCTTTGGGATAGGCGAGAATCGCTAAAACTGAGGGATTCTGATAATTGTGAGATTAGCCATTGTCCCCAAAATTCCCCCCGCGAGCGATCGATTTTTTGGAGAGTATTTAATAATTGTTTTTGTGTTCCCTCTAAATTGCCCCGAATAGCCTTGAAAGCTAGAGGATAAAAAGGTTTAATTGTATCAATTATATTGATCATAAAAAGACAGGAATTAAGGGTTAGGTGTAGGGTGGGTTAGGCAAGAACAAGTTATGTTTTTGACAAAAAATTTCAAATTTGCCGTAACCCACCTAGTATAATCTTTATAAACCTTGACGAGGGTTAAAAGTTTCGATCGCCCGTATTTTTTGATAAAGTTCTAATTCTTCGGGGCTAGGATTGGGAGGATTAACTAAGAGAATTTCCACTAATTGATCGCCCCTTTCTCCTTGGGAAGTGGGATAACCTTTGTTAGCCAAACGTAATCTTTGACCACTTTTTAATCCCTTAGGAATCATCATTTTAACTAACCCGTCAATGGTAGGAATTTCCACAAAACCTCCCACAATTGCCTCGCTAGGAGTAATCGGTACTTGACAGACAATATCGGAACCTTGAATCCTAAAAAAAGGATGCCTAGCGATAGTTATTTTTAAATATAAATCACCCCCTTCAATACCCTGACCTTTGAGACGAATTTTCTGCCCATCGATCATAGCTGCCGGCATATCAACCTCTATTGATCTACCATCTTCCAGACGAATTCTTTGTCTGCCACCTTGATAGGCTTTCTCTAAAGGTAAAGTTAATTTTGCTTCCACATCTCGACGAGTTAAACGGGGAGAGGAGGCAATTTTAGCGCGCTTAGTATTAAGGTTATTAAAATCTCTAAACTTCCATAAATCCTGTTCTGTACGGGGGATTTTTCCATTACCGTTACTATTCGCTTTTTCCCCCGGACGTATCCCGCGGCGTTTATTTCCTGTCAAGGAACGATTATACTCAACCCGTTTTTCTTCATCGGAGAGAACATCATAAGCTTCATTAATATCTTTAAACTTTTCTTCGGCCGATTTATCCCCCGGATTAACATCAGGATGATATTGACGCGCCAGTCGTCGAAAAGCCTTTTTGATCTCGTCACCAGTAGCCGTTCGAGATACTCCTAAAACATCATAATAATTAACTAATTGTGGCATATATTCAGTTATCAGTTATCAGTTATCAGTCATCAGTCATCAGTCATCAGTTATCAGATTTGAGTTTTAAGTGAGCAGTATGTATTAAGCGAGCAGTATTAAATAGTAGTTTCCCACTGTCTTTTCACTGTTTACTGATCACTGTTTACTGATCACTGATTAAAACCAATCATCATCGTCATCATCCCAGTTATTTTGGGGGGGAATATTGCGGGAACGATTGCCGCCGCTGCGGTTACTTTTACTATTGTTATAACTTTTTTCCTCCGAACGGGGGGAACTTGACCAATCGCTATCGCGGCCATTGTCGTAATTGTCCTGATTGCGGGGGCGATAACTATCTTGATTAGCCGAATAATTGGGTCGATAATCACTTTGATAACCCGGTGTACTGGGACGATAATCCTGACGATAACGATCGCGACGCGGTTCAGATGGAAGCTCATCTTCCTTATCCCCGGTAAAAGTCTTGCGAATAGCGCTAAAAAAGCCCTCGTCTTCCTCGTCGTATTGTAGCCGTACCTCGCGATTTAATTCATAGATAACATCCTGTAGGTCTGCCTGGGCGCGATCAATGCGACGGTCATCATTTTTCTCCAAAGCGTCGATAATTTCCGTACTCAAAGACTCAATTTGACGACGATAGGAACGGGTAAACTCATTACCAAAATCGAGAGTAACATCTTTTAAGCGTCGTTGGGCTTGATCCACCAGAGAGCGAGCGCGATTGCGTTTATCCACCTTTTCGCGACGGGTACGATCTGCTTCGGCAAATCGGGCAGCATCGCCAATCATGCGGTTAATTTCCCCTTCGCTGAGGGTAGAAGCGCCTTGAATGGTGACACTTTGCTCCCGTCCGGTCATTTTATCCCTAGCGGTGACTTGTAGAATACCGTTAGCATCGATATCGAGGGACACCTGCACTTGGGGAATACCCCGGGGTGCGGGGGGGATACCGGTTAATTTAAAACGTCCCAGGGATTTATTATCGCTGGCCATTTCCCTTTCCCCCTGCAAAACGTGGATTTCCACCACAGTTTGATTATTTTCGGAAGTGGAAAAAAGGTCAGCTCTGCGGACGGGAATAGTGGTATTGCGGGGGATTAACTTTTTCATCACACCGCCGATGGTTTCTAAACCCAAGGATAAAGGGGTAACATCGAGGAGCAGCACGTCTTTGACCTCGCCGCCCAAAATTCCTGCTTGAATAGCCGCCCCGACCGCTACAACCTCATCAGGGTTAACATTTTGATTGGGTTCCCTATCGATAAAACTCCGCACCAAATCCTTAACCACCGGCATCCGCGTGCCGCCGCCCACCAGTACCACTTCGTCTAGTTGGACGGGGGACAAACCGGCATCAGAAAGGGCGCGTTTGAGAGGACGACGGAGACGACTGATTAAATCGCCGCATAATTCCTCAAATTGGGCCCGACTCAGGCGAGTTTCGATGTGTTTAGGTCCGTCTTCCGTGGCGATGATAAAGGGCAGATTAATATCGGTGACGCTGACCCCAGACAGTTCTATTTTGGCTTTTTCTGCCGCTTCTGTGAGTCTTTGTAGGGCTTGCCGGTCTTGGCGCAGCTCCACGCCTTCCTGTTCCAAAAATTGATTGGCTAACCAATCGACGATTCTTTTATCGAAATCATTTCCGCCTAATTGGGTGTCGCCACTGGTGGCTTTCACCTCAAAAACGCCGTCACCCACTTCCAAGATAGAAACATCAAAAGTACCGCCTCCCAGGTCAAAAACGAGGATTTTCTTGCTTTCTTGTTCATCGAGACCGTAGGCCAGGGCGGCGGCGGTGGGTTCGTTGAGAATCCGCAGCACTTCTAACCCCGCAATTCGGCCCGCATCCCGGGTGGCTTGACGTTGGGAGTCGTTAAAATAGGCGGGGACGGTGATTACGGCCCTGGTAACTTCTTCCCCCAGATAACGGCTGGCTTCTTCGGCTAATCGGCGTAAAATTAGGGCGGAAATTTCTTCGGGGGCGAATTCTTTTTGCAGACGGGGGCATTTAATCTTGATATTGCCCATCTCATCCCGGCGGATGGTGTAGGGGACGCGCTTCGATTCGGGGTTTAATTCCGAGTAGCGACGACCTATGTAGCGTTTGACTCCATAGTAGGTGTTTTGGGGATTGAGTACCCCTTGTCGCCGGGCCATTTGACCGACCACTAACTCCCCATCTTTATTAAAACCGACCACAGAAGGGGTGGTTCTCATGCCCTCCGAGTTGGCGATGACCACTGGCTTTCCGCCTTCCATCACGGCGACGACGGAGTTAGTTGTCCCTAGATCAATGCCTACTACTCTACCCATGCTTGTTTTTGTCTCCCCCTAGATTTCGATAACTTCGGGACTTTTACCTTCGATCGATAGTTTAAATCGCTTAATGCTTGTTGACAATATTGTATCGAATTGTCTTAGTTTCTCGCTCTCGCTTCGGGGCAATTGAGGGTGTGATTACCGAAGTGGTCTTTTAGCGACTCTGGCGATCGGGCTTGGGGGGGGTGAAAATAGGGCTAGATTTCCAGATTTTCCCTATCTACTAATTCCGGCGGCGCTGGACAACAAATAGAGATTCTTTCCCCTGTACTGGGATGATTAAAAACGATTTGATTGGCATGGAGATAATAACCACAATCTCCCGGTACTGCATCCGGTCGCGGTAATCCCCCCAGACCATACAATGGATCACCGATTAAAGGATAGCCAAAAAAGGCCAGATGAATGCGAATTTGATGGGGTCTGCCCGTAAAAATTCTTACTTCTAATAGGGTACTATCGGGATGTTTTTTTAAGACTCGACCATCACTGCGGGCCGATAACCCATCTGTGAGCGCACCGTAAACATGGCCTAAAATGGGATGGGCAATTTTCCCGATCGCTTGATTAATAGTAAAATTATCTGGTATGTCGCCCTGACCAACTAAAGCTCGATATATTTTAGTAATTTTCCCCTCCCGCATCTGTTGACTCAATTTAGCTCTAGCGGGCTTTGATTTCGCCATTAAGACTATGCCGGAAGTGCCGCGACCAAGACGATGAATTGGATAGGGAGTGACCTCGGCATAATGCTGATGTACCAGATGGATGAGAGTATGTTCGAGAAATCCACCCCCCGCTAACACGGGTAATCCCGAAGGTTTCGCCACCACTAACACCTCGGCATCCTCGTAGAGTACCTCAAAAAAGAGCGGTACATCCGGTTCTGTCCACGGCGGGCGCTGATAGGTCAATTGCTGCCCGATTTCCAAGACTGTATCGGGGCAAGCGGGACGACCGTTGACTAGAATTGCTGCCGATAAAATGCGATCGAGCCATTCTTCTGGGCTAGAATGGCAATATTTGCCCGTATAGTAAGCTAATAAGCTTAATCCTGCCTGATTTTTGCTAATTTTATCTCGATAAATCCAGCCTTGATTGGGCATTGGGGAAGTGGGGAAGTGGGGACGTGGGGGAATTTCCACTAACACCCTAACACCCCAACACCCCAACACCCCAACACCCTATCACCCTATCACCCTATCTCCTGAATACTGACTTCTCACCCAATGTTCGACAAAGATAAGCAAAAATTATTTATTGACTCCAAAAGCTTGAGAATATTTAAATTAACATTCCGCAATATTTACAAATTCTTAAGAATTAATTGAGAAAGATTTTTATTTAACAACGATGTTATGATGGTTACAGCGATTTTACTGAATTTCATAATGGGTTATTCTTTGCTTTTTTGGACAGCAATGGTTGAAACCCTTGCCACACCTACAAGGTAATCCCAATTAAGACAGGTAAATCAGTCAATTTCACCCACAACGATGATCTTTTTTTTGTGTAGTTTTATTGCAAAGAAAAAGTTTTTTTGACAAAAAGCACAAAGTATGTAGGAGTAGTTATGGCAGAGTGGGAAGTGGGGAAGTGGGGAAGTGGGGAAGTGGGGAAGTGGGGAAGTGAGGAAGTGGGGAGTGGGGAGTGGGGAGTGGGGAGTGGGGAGTGGGGTGTGGGGAGTGGGGTGTGGGGTGTGGGGAGTGGGGTGTGGGGAGTGGGGTGTGGGGTGTAGGGAAGTGGGAAGAATAAATAAAATAATCTACTGTCTCCTGTCTCGGAGTCTCCTGTCTCCTGTCTCCTGACTACTGATACCCGAATCTTGGTTGAAAGACCAAAACGCTTGCAGAGCTATCCACAAGTGGACAACTAGATAACAAGTGATATTCTAGTAGGTTCGGATAGGACATAATCGTGTAAGACGTGAGTAGGGGAAACCAGAAAGCGCAGTGATGAGCTTCGAGAATCCCTCCCATGAGCGCTTCGGGGAGTGTCAATTAATTGTATGTCTTTGGTAATTTGTCCGGGTTTTCATGATTCTAGATTGACCGAGGATTTTTTAGGACATCTGGGGAGCCAATCGGTCAAATTACGTTCCTATATTATTATTTCGCCTTTTTCTTGCTTAAATGAAGCTTTTTCACCGGGAGAAGCTCTAACCTTGATTGGGTTTAGTGCGGGGGTGGTAAATGCGATCGCTTTAGCTCATTATTGGCAAGCTCAAGGGGCGACAATTCGAGCTTTAATAGCTCTAGACGGGTGGGGAGTGCCATTAATCGGTAATTTTCCCATTTATCGCCTGAGTCACGATTATTTTACCCATTGGAGTTCCTGTTTACTGGGTAGTGGTCAAGAAAACTTTTATGCAGATCCACCTGTAGATCATCTTAGCCTCTGGTCGTCCCCCGATCGAGTGACCGGTTGGTCTATCAATGGTAATTTTGTCCAACGCACCACAGCGTTAACTTTTTTATTAAATCGGTTAGGCAAGAATCAATTAACTATAATTAGGTAGTCCCCTCCCTGTCTTTCCTATTTCTTTACCGCTGCTGATTTATGAGTACATCCGTTCCGAATTCTTCAATTCTCTTGGTGGGAATTGAGGAGAATATCGCTAAACTAGCTAGTGCGGACTTGAAAGAAGCAGGTTATCGTCCCCTGATCGTGCCTAGCATTGATATCGCTTTCCCAGAAGTGAAAAGTTGTCAGCCAGCGATGATTATACTCGATCGCTTCCTCGCAGCGAAGGCCGGTGTGAATTTTTCTAGTCGTTTACGTTCCCAGGGAAGTCGCGTTTATATTATTTTGTTAGTATCTCAAGAAACCCTAGAAGAACGTCTCGCCTGTTTGGAAGCGGGAGCCGACGATTATTTTCTCAAACCCTATAATTCGCCATCTTTTCTCAAATTAATCCGTTTTTACCTGCAACCTCTGGAAATTACCCCCGAACAATTGCGTTTCGGTGACTTAGTATTAGATTTAGCCAGTCGTCGTCTCTCCTATAAAAACAAAAATATTGAGTTGACGATGAAGGAATTTGAACTGCTGCGCTACCTCATGATTCACCCCAAAGAAGTATTATCGAGGGATCAAATTCTCGAAAATGTCTGGGGAGACGAATTTCAAGGAGAATCAAACGTTATTGAGGTGTATATTCGCTATTTACGCCTGAAGATGGAGGCGGGTGGTCAAAAACGCCTCATTCATACCGTGCGTGGTGTGGGCTACGTTTTACGGGAATCTTAACAGGAGTTAGGAGTCAGGAGACAGTATTCAGGAGTCAGGAGATTATTTTTATTTATTCTCCCCACACCCTACACCCTACACCCCACACCCTACACCCCACACCCCACGCCCCACCACCCTAGTCAAGTGCCGCTATTCAATCTGGATGGAGTTGGGGGAATCGATAGGAGGGGTGGAACTTCCCGGGGTGATAGTTTGACGGTATTGACTATAAAGACGGTTGCGCCAAGCAAAAAAGCCCTCGTAGGCGCTATTATCGGCTAACCCTGGGATCCCCTTGCCTTGCAATTCCCTGGGTAAGTTGAGATAGGAACCCTGGGGAAACTGAAGCAGTACACTTAATCCCGCCACGGCTAAATCGGCTAAACTGGGCTGATCCCCGACTAAATAGGGACGATTGGTTAAAATGAGGTTCAAAGCCTCTAAATCCTGTTGTAGCCCCTTTTTCGCTGTATTGATAGCATCTTTTCCCAGACCTACACCCGCCCCCAAAATATCAATTAATTCCCCTGGCATAGAACCCAGCAACAAGCGCATAAAACCGGGAGTTTCCCGGGGTAAAAAAGCGGTACGAAAGTTTTGATTTTGGGCAAAAGCGCCGAGAAAAGCGGTTCTTCCTTTTAATCCCAGGGATTCATCGGCCCATTCTTCGATTAATAAACATTGACCCCGTTGTAGGGGATCTGTGGGGATAATTGGTTTTTCAGGATACTTGCGATCGAGATAAAAAGCAATCTCCGTCGAGTCAGCAATATAAGTATCGCCATCCTTGAGGACGGGAACCTGTCGCTGTCCGGAAAGACGGAATAATTCCAATTGTCCCACCCCCGGCACCACGTCCCTTTTTTTATAGGCAAGTCCTTTATAGTCGAGGATGAGACGGACTTTCTCACAATAGGCAGATAATTCAAATTGGTAGAGTTCTAGCATGGGATGATATGGCCTCTCGATAAATCAGTTTCTCCCTGATTACTCTAACCCTATCGGGCATCGGTCGTCTAAACTTAAAGACTTTACTCCGATTTTGTCCGAACATTTGTACTAAAAAGGAGCCAGGCGAAAAAATCATCGTTTGCTAATTTGAGGAATTAGGCTGGGTACTCTTAGGGAAGATAGACCAGATCCGGCAACCCCAACTCAATAGTGCCACGCTTTTAGGTTAGGATATTTTCAGGCACTAAAAGCGAGGAATAACTTATATATTCTGGCAAGCTGACTCGCGAGAGACCAATAGCATAACGGAGGCGGTCGGCGGTCGGCAGGGGGCAGGAGGCCGTTTTTGTAACGGGGATTTATGCCCCGCTCCCAAAACTTTTCGCCTTAAGGCGAGGTTTTAGACCCGATTTTTTCGATACCGCTATAGCAGAGGCGTGCGAGGGCTGGCTCCTTTCTCGGATCAGAGGTTACTATGCAATTATCCATCGACGTTTTTAATGATGTAGTTCGCTATCTCGACAGCCACGAAGAAAAATTACGGATCAAAAAATTAATCTTTTGTATCTGTAAAAAATATTGGGAAAACGAGCCTAATATTTTGAACAGTGTGGCTATGGAAGACTTGGTGAAGGAGTTAGTGCAACTCAAAACCAATAAAGAACAATTAACTTTTTCTGTTTATAAATTAGTTAAAACCCTCAATCGTCCTAAAGTTTATCTGGGAGTAGCCACGGTTATTATCGAGCAAATCAGTCAATTATATAGTAATATTGCTGCCGCCTACGACAATCAATTATTACTGGTAGAGCCAGAAGTTAACCCTAGCTTCACCACCGTTAATAATGATGTCAACAACGAGGAAGATAATTTATTAAGACAGGTGGTTAGTGGAATAGAAAATCATCGAGAGACAGCGAGAATTCAAAAATTAATGTTTGCCGCTTGTAAAAATCGTTGGGAAAACGATCAAGCGGTGATTAATAATTATGGCTTAAAAAATATTGTTTTAGAACTTCAGCGAAACAATCCCAATTTCCTAAGCTTGCGACCAACTCTCAAGCAAATTGCCGAAAATATTAATAAAAAAGCTCTCTACCTAGCCCTAGCCGATATTATTCTTGCCCAACTAGAGCCTCTCTACGATACTGATAACGATGACGAAGAAGAGGACAATGAGTCAAAAAGTCAAATCTTGAACACTGAAATATTTCATCTAAAGAATGATTCTGATTCTGCGGCTAAAACCACATCTTTCTCCCCCTCTAGAAGTGAACCTGTGGATTTTTCCTCTTCGATCATCAATCTAAATGAACCGCAATTAGTCATGGAATTGCCCTTTGCCGAGCCGGCTTACTCAAATAACAACCCCAGTAATTCCCCACAAATTCCCGCCTACGACCCCTTTGAAATTCGTTTAGAAATTTTCCAGTATGCTAATCCTTTACGAGCCAAAATATTGATTTTCTCGCTCCTATTTCATCCTTGGGATCGGAGCGGTCAAGATTGGTCAACTCTGCGAAGTTATACCCTAGAAGATTTACTACAACAACTCATCCAAAGTGGGAAATCTCTCAAGGATATCGAAATTCAACTATACAATATTGCTCAAACCCAAATGGATACGGATGCTAACGTTCAAACCGCCAGTATTCTGGTGCAAATTTTACAAAAAATTCTTTAATTTTTTACCCAAATTTATCTGGATATTCTACCAATGAAACCCAACGAATTAATTGCACGTTATGCCGCAGGAGAAACTCAATTTAGTGGCTTAAAATTACCCGGAGTTAATTTAGTTGGTGCTGACTTAATTGGCATTGTTTTAAATGAAGCAGATCTGCACGGAGCCAATCTTCTCTTTACCTATCTTAACCGGGCTAATCTCGCTCAAGCTAATCTTGTGACAGCTAATTTAAGCGGTGCTAGTCTCAACCAAGCTGACTTAAATGGGGCAGATTTACGCAGTGCCAATTTACACGGAGCGATGCTACAAGGGGCTAATCTTCGTGATACCGATATAACCCTAGCGACGTTACTTGATGCTAACTTAATCGGGGCGGATTTACGGGGGGCTAATTTAAGTGGTGCTAACCTCACTGGTGCTTGTTTGCGGGGAACAAATATGCGTCAGGAAAAGAAAAATCATAACACTAATTTACAAGGGGCTAATTTCTCCCGCGCCGACCTGCAAGGAGCTAATATGAAAGGGGTTGATCTGGTGCGAGCAAATCTAGTAGGAGCCAATTTAAAGGAGGCTAATTTGTGCAATGTTGACCTCAGAAAAGCGGATTTAACTAATGCTAATCTCCAAGATGCTTTACTTACTGATGCTAATTTAATCGGGGCGCATTTAGTGGGGGCAAATCTAGCGGGAGCCAATTTAGTGCGGTCAAAAATGACCGATACGGAAGCAATGCAGGCAAATTTCCATAGTGCAATTATGACTCAAATAAAATTCGATCGAGCTAATCTTAGTCAAGCTAATTTTCAAGCAGCAAGAATGAATCATGCTGACTTAAGAAGGGCTAATCTTTCAGGAGTTAATTTCAGCGAAGCTGACTTAATCGATGCTTTCTTTGCTAGAGCAAATCTCACCGGTGCCGATTTAACTAATGCTAATCTAACTCGTGCCGAGTTAATGAGTGCTAATCTGATGGGAGTTAACTTCCGCGGTGCAATTATGCCCGATGGCCGGATTAATAATTAAAATTACTTAGGGTTGGCTGAATAAATCTAAAAACCTTGTTGGGTAAGACTTTTAGACTTTTTTTCCCTCAAAAAGTGCCTACCATTGGAGTGATCGGGGGTAAAATCCCTGGACTTTTTCCCTGAAAATTAGGTAATTGACCCCCTCAAAATCGGTAAAACCCTACACCCCACACCCCACACCCCACACCCTGTCCCCACGAAAAACTTTTTGCCGCAAGCCCTACTTAGACATTGTTGTTAGCAGTTATTCTGGTATAATTTAGGGGTAGAATTGAGGGTAGTGTTATGGTTAATCCAGCAATTATTGCAGAAGATATGGGCAAAATCTACACCAGCATTACAGTTATCAATCGAGCGGATCAAATTCGTGCAGAGGATGGTATGATCGCACCGGAACAAATTCGCTCTCTTACCCTAGAAAATGTCTTGGTGGATACGGGGGTAACTACTCTTTGTCTAGTGCCGGAAGTAGTCTCCCGCTTGGGTTTACAGCTTTTAAAAGAAGTAGATATGGCTACGGCTAAAGGCATAGGAAAAGCGAGAATTTTTCGCGATGCCACCTTGATTATCGCGGGACGGGAAGGAACTTTTGAATGTTTGGAATTACCCGGGGGTCAAAACAATTTATTAGGAGTAATTCCTTTAGAAGCTTTGGGATTAGAACCGGATCTTCGCAGCCAAAAATTGCGAGTTTTACCCACAGAATCTAAGGATACTTATTTAACAATTTTATCGAACAAAATAGCTCTATAAAATCACTTTTTGTCTGACTGTTCCTGCTCTTTCAGCTATAGCGATAATCTCGATTTCTTGACCAGAAACTCCCTTAATCACCCATTCCACCGTACGGCGATAATCTAAACCGTGAGCAAGACTACTATATACTTTATTTGATCGCCCTTCTAAGTGACCGATTTCCTGCTCTAATTTTCCCACTATTAAACTCACCTCATCGGCTAAATTTAACTTGACTTGAATGGGACGAACAATCTTTCTTTCCAGTGCCTTTTTACTGGTATAAGTGGGTAAGAATCCCTGATTTTCCAACTGTAAAACCAGATGATAAATACCATTGCCCTCCGACTTAAGATCAAGACGAGAGATAGCTAAAAGAGGTGACATTAAAGCATGGGCAATAGTAAACTGACATTGTTTCTCACATAAATCCGGTAAATACTTTTCTGGGGCATTTTGCCAGACATTTTTAAAGTCCCAACCGCCAATTTCCACCTCTCCCAATTGGGGGTGATGAAAACTTTGCCAATTAATAAAACCCTTTCCCGCTAAATTCTCATCATTCCAATGCTGTAATTTCAATTCATCTTCAAAAGGATGCCAGCGAAACCATTGAATATAATCATCTTTTTTCACTCCCGCTTGGGTGGGTGCATCCCATAACTCCACCGTAAAACCATACCAACCAAAATGATCGTAACCGTAATCATCCATGGCACCGTTAGTCACTTCTTTGGGATGATAACGAAAATCGTGATAGACAGAAACGCATTCATAACCAGTCATTGCTTTTCCCTTATCAGCAATATATTTATACATTTCTAAGTCTTCCACGGGGAAATATTCATCGGGATGGGTGCTATAGGGACGCAACATGACTGCTGAATAGGTATGATAGGTAACGAAGCCATTAATATTAGTGTTATTTGCCCAAAATTCCGCTTCCGCACGGGTTTCTGGCTCCGAAAAAGGAAAGTCTCCGGCCCCTTGTTGTTCCCCTTCAGGAACCCAATAAACGGGATAATTGCGGTTAAAATCCAGGCCCTCTAGGGTGGGGGCAGTGGTAAAATTATAGCCATCGTAATCGCGGATTAAACCTTCGGTGAGCAAAGTGTAAAAAGTTCCTTCAAATTCCTCCGGTTCGCGACGCACCATAATGCGAGGATCCTGTTCAGAAATTTTCCAAGCGCCACAGGTATCTTTTTGGCGCATTTGTAAGATTAAACCATCGCCGTTAATATCTTCAGGATATAGCCCCGGTTTCTCATCCGTGTGGGGATAGGGGCGAATACTCGATCGTAACATATAGGGAGTGGTGAGATATTTTTCTGCTCCATCCACGGCTAATCGCGGCAAAATATAGACAGTGTAATGGTCAAGAAGTCTGGTAATTGGGGAATTATGACCGTATTGGCGCAAAAGATGAGAGATAGTGTAGAGAGCGACGGCAGAGCCGGTTACTTCCCCCGCATGGGTGTTAGCATCAATCCAATAGGCAGGTTTTTCTAAATAGGGGCCTGTGGCTTGATTTGTGAGGGTAGTTAACCAGATATCTCGATTTTCGTAGCTTTTACCGATCGAGGTGAGGCTAATTAAATTAGGATAGGATGAGGCTAGGTTTTTCAGGAAAGAAACTAATTCGGCGTAGGGGTAATAGTGGCTAAAATCAAACATAATCTTCTGCAACTAAAAAAAAGGAGTCTCGGGTTAATTTGAGAAAATATAGGATAATAACAGTAAAAAACTATGGATAGTCAGGATATCGCTCGCTATATCGAAGAAACTAACGGTATTTCTAAGCCTTGGCTGTTGGTGCAATTGCGTCTCAAAAAACGGCAAGAACGTCGTGCCAGTCTTTCCCAACAGGAATATATCCAAGAATTGGATGATATTCAGCAAGACTTAATGAAATTGGGCGAATGGTGGCGAGGAATCGAGTCAGAAGTCTTTAAACCCTAAGCGGTGGCGATAATCTGTAATACTCGCGGTAAATCCTCAAATTCGCCGATGATGCGTTTCACTGGTTGCGGCCAAACCCGGACTAAAGTGGGAATAGCAGAGACATGATTAGATTCCGCTTGTTCTGGATGCTTAGAGATATCGATCACTTTCAGGGTATAGGGATGGTGTAATTCTCGCTCTAGAAGCTGATGGATCGATTCTAGGGTGTGTTTAGTATTGGCATTATTGCCGGAGACAAATAACCGCAAAACATAACCCTTGGGACTAGGGTTAGTATAGTCAGAGTCAGCACTAATCCCCGAAGTTGTTGCGGGGCGCTCCTGATAACGGAGAATCAGATCGTGGGATTGCCAAAGTTGGGGAAACTGCTGACGATAGGTTTCTAAGATAGTGGGATTAGAGGATTGTTCCTGCCAAGGTACAGTAAACCAAGCTCGCTCGTCCGTGGCGAAAATAGCATTTAATAAAGGCTGATAGCGACGGACAAGGGGATAGACTTCGGCTCTAGTATGAATACGGTGACTGTAGGGATCTCGCCAGCGATCGATGGTAGCGGTAAAACTAGGAACTAAAAAATGGGGGGGTTCTGGCAACCCTAAAGCGGACTGGAGAGCAGCGCAGAGATTCAGATGCCAATGAGTTTGTTTATCAGGATCGATACAGTAAATCAGGTCGCCCCCGGGGGTAAACAGGGCGATGCCTTTAAAAATATCGGGCAACACAATCGCGGAAGTGGTCACTTGAGGGGTTCCCCTAGGGAATCAATAGGAGCTTCTATTTTTCTAGACTACTAAACTCTTGACCCCTCAAGGATTTCCTTCAGGGTTTTTCTAGATTCTACCCCGCAGCATCATCGCCATTTCATTGGGAACCGGGGACATTTCCAGGGCGACCTCATCGCTAATCCGTCCCTCTTGATAGAGGTTAAACAGAGATTGATTAGTGGTAATCATGCCATGGTATTCGCCATCTCTCATTAATTCGATAATTTCGTCATTTTTGCCGCTGCAAATGTAATCTTTGACGGTTTCTGTGTTGACGAGAATATCGTGAAAAGCGGTCCGTTTACTGTCGGTGGTGCGACATAAACCCTGGGAAATAATACAAACCAAGGATTCTGCGATCGCCACCCGCATCGATTCCCGTTCCTCGGCAGTATAAAGAGTTAAAATCCGCTCCAGGGTTTTAACGGCGCTGTTGGTGTGCAGGGTTCCCATAACTAAGTGACCAGTTTGGGCAGCTTTCAGGGCAGTATTAACGGTGGATTTGTCCCGCATCTCCCCCACCAGAATAATATCTGGGTCTTCCCGCAAAGAGGCTTTTAGGGCATTATCGAACTCATGGGTGTGTATTCCCACTTCCCTTTGTTTGATCAAACTGCGACGACTTTGATGGACAAATTCGATCGGGTCTTCGATGGTGATAATATGTTTGGGGTGTTCTTTATTTATGTAATCGATCATGGCTGCTAGGGTGGTGGATTTCCCTGAACCCGTCGGACCGGTGATTAAAATCAATCCCTTATGCACATCGCACACATTCCGGAACACAGCCGGTAAGCCCAATTGTTCCACAGTGAGGATTTTCATGGGAATTAGACGCAAAACCATCCCCGGACCGCGCAGACTTTCAAAGATATTAATCCGCACCCTAGCGAATTCGTACTGAGTTGCACCATCAAATTCTAGGTCTTTTTTAAAGCGAAGGATTTCTTCTTCACCGAGGATTTCCCGTAACCAACTATAAAAAGTGTTGATGTCAATTTCAGGATAGTTGAGAATAATCATTTCACCACGATCCCGCATCCGGGGTTGTTCTCCAACTCCTAGGTGAACGTCCGAATAACCCCGATCAAAGGCCATCCGGATCAAATGTTCTAAGGTAGGTTGATTGGGAGCGCGACCCGGCCGGGGTGGGGTTTGGGGAGAAGCAGCCTGACTGGGAGCGCGATTTTGGGGAGGACGTGGGGCGGAAATTTGACCATTTTGCGGCATATTCGGCACGTTTTTGGTCGGTGTCGCCACTTGTTGCGTCATTTCTTCAGTTATCCCCATGCTGATTTCCGTGATTAACTCTGAGGGAGGTATCGGGATGGAGGGAACCGGCAGCGGCTGCAGTGGTCGCGAGGAAGAATTGGGATTTTGACTCATGAGCAATAGGGGGTTTTTTCTTTACTATTCCCCGATTGTACTAACATCCTATCAAATCATCCCCAATTTCTCAATTCCTCACAGACGCTAGATTGAGGAGCAAGGAGCCAGTAGTCTCCGAGTCAGGAGACAGGAGACTCCGAGACAGGAGATTATTTTTATTTATTCTTCCCACTTCCCCACTTCCCCACTTCCCCACTTCCCCACTTCCCCACTTCCCCACTTCCCCACTTCATAATTTATAATTCCCCCTCTCCTATACCTTTTAAACAGGATTTAGACCCCAAAATTGTTACAATCGAGGTTTAGGGCTGATGATTTTGACTACTCAAGTTTGAGTGAGTTTGACTTGAAATATAAAAACAAAAATTACAAGGATAATTTTATTTTTTCGGCTCTTCGGGAATTGTTATGCAAATAATTAACTTAAAATAAAATTCGATGAGAGCGCCTACGCTCAAAAGTAGCTGAAATCCATACAGG